>NZ_NPJC01000082.1:0-84102 GCF_002251405.1 Prevotella sp. P4-98
ACCTCTTCGACAGACCGATTCTACCTTTTTACAACAAAGGTACGAAACTGTCTTTAGCAATCATAGTTTTACCTTGATTATTTAACATTTATGCGACTGCGTCGCATTCTTCTGCAAACTTAGAGTGGAATCCGTGTGCAGATTTTCCTTAAACCAGACCGCTTAGATCTATGGTGTATTGAGTAGGAAGTTGCTGTTCTCTCTTAATAAACATCAGCATGTAAATAGGGAGATAAGTGATTTTTCCAACTTTCTTCACATTATCATTACACAACACAATGGCTTTTGAAATCTGATAGGTAGTGGTACTCACCACATTCGTGAGTGCTTTGTGACGATCATAATCCTTACCCGATTTAACTTCTATCGGCAACACCTCTCCATTTTGCTCTATAACAAAATCTAGCTCTCCCTGTCGCTTGTTGTTATAATAATACAACGGGAAACCATGTGCCCAGAGTTCTTGTGCTACTGCATTCTCATATATCGAACCAAAGTTGATGGATGGTTCGTTATCCAAAATCTTCAATTGAATGCCATCCGCATAAAGACTTGCCAAAAGACCGATATCTGCTATAAACAGCTTGAATAAGTTTCGGCTGCTCGACAATATCAAAGGTACAGTAGGCTCCTCTACATTATATACGGGTAAGGCCACACCAGCATCTTTCAACCACAGGAAACTATTCTGATAACGTGAAAACTTGATGTTTTCATTCAGGTTCTTCAATATGAACCGCTTGTTCTTGGCATCAAGCTCAGCAGGTATCCTGTCAAAGATTTCCTGAATATACAATTTATGATTGGGGTCATATTTCGCAATATCCTGCTTATACAGACGTATGATGGCCTGTTGTTCTGCCATGACCTCTTGCAGATTATTGGTAGTGAGATATTTATCAACAGCTGCCGGCATTCCACCTACTATAAGATAAAGGCGGAATATCTCCATCATCTTTTCATGGATGAAGTCATCTACAACAGTACCGTCTGCAAAATGATTCCTTAAAGCTTCTATGATTCTATCGTTGATACCAACGGCTGCAGCAAACTCCTCCAAATCGAGCGGATACATGTCTTTCACATCCATATATCCCACTGGTGCAGAACGGAGGTTCTTAGTTTCCTCTCCCAATAAGCTGCCGCTTAAAATATAGCGATAACTCCCCTCTTCTACCAGAAATTTGATGGCGGTTACGATTTCGGGGCATTCCTGCACTTCATCAAAGAACACAAGGGTATTATCCTTGATTAAATCCTGGCTGGTTACCGTGGAGAGACGCAATAAGATGTCTTGACTATTCTTCGCCTTGCTGAAGACCTTTACCAAGCCAGGATTTTCGATGAAATTGATTTCTATGAATCTTTCAAAATGTTCATGTCCAAAACGACGGATAGAATATGTTTTTCCTATCTGTCTTGCTCCTGTCAGCATCAACGCTTTCTTATCTGTAGCGAAAAAGTCTGCTAAATAGTTGTCTATCTTGCGTTTAATCATACTTCTATTTTCTTTTATAATGCCAAACGGGGGTTGCTTGTCCGTTTTTCCATGGCAAAAATAATAAATTTTGTCCGTTTTTCCAAGATATACATACGTATTTTTGTCCGTTTTTCCAAGATTTAACACTTTTCTTCCCTGGAATGACTCATCGGTTCATCGGATCATCGGATATTAGACGGATTTTATACGGATGTTTTTTGGTTGCGCGAGCGCAAGATGTTTTGGAGTAGCGAAGACAGAGTGAAAGCGCGCTTTCACTATGCTGAGTCACGACAAAACAAACCATAGGTAAATCTTTTGTGGAAATCTTTTTAAAGAAGTTGCTTACGCAAGAAATAATCTGAAATTCAGGGAGGCAGCAAATAAAATCTTTAAGAAAATCTCAACTGAAAATGCGCTCGAATACCTCGCTTCTGGGAAGGGTTTTATTTTGGATCGCCTACGGCTCGACATCTTAACGAAAATCTTTAGAAGAATCTTTAACAAAAATGAAGTCTGAAGGCTGAGGTCTGAAGGCTGAGGTCTGAAGTCTGAGGTCTGAAGTCTGAGGTCTGAAGGAGTGGTCTTTGTCATCCTACGAAAATCTTAAAAATAACCTTTAACCTTTAACCTATAACCTATAACCTCCGTGTTCCGTGTGCTCCGTGTGTTCCGTGGATAAAAAAAATTCCATGTAATCCGTGAAATTCGGGTGAACGGGTGACCATGTGTGACATTAAAAAGTATTATAGTACCGCAGCACAGACTTTGCGGAACCAATCGAGTTTTTTGCCACTCATTTCTGCTATGGATAAGTTTTCTTTGTTTACATCTTCAGGTTCAAATTCATAATAAGAATCTTCAGAGGGGAGATAATCCTCTGGAAAATCTTCTATGGAATGGGCTTGGAAATTGTGATGATGTCCTTCGTTATCTATATCAACAGTATATACTATGTCGTCTAATGGCGAACTTAAAATATTACGTAATGTCTGCTTTTTTTGGGTGTACTTCAGGATGGTGTCGTAATCGGTTCTGATGAACATCCAACGATTGTCTGCATCATCTTGGTCTATCCAATAGAAGAGATAGTTGTCGCCATTGATAGTTACATAGTGTGACAACAATGGTCCATCAAAATATATAAGATCGGCCACTTTCTTGAACTTGTCGAAATTGCGATTCCTGATGCTTATACCTTTTATTGTTTTCATAATTTGTCCTTCTCTAATTTAAATGTTTTGGATAAGTCACATGATGGAAACTCAAATAGGTTATAATGTCCGTTACTGGCTGGGGGTGTGATGTTGCCATCGTTATTGGAAACAATTCCAGAAGAAATACTTATATGTTCCCATCTGTCTGTGGTTTAAATCCGTTTGCAAAAATAAGCAATATTTCTCTTTTATGCAAGTTTTTAGGCTTTTTCTGCCAGAAATGGCTCACGGATCATCGGATCATCGGATTGTTTTCGTTAAGCCATGAGCAGAATCTAACTTTCCGATTAAGTGAGCGAAAAATCAAGCTCGCTTGAAGTTTTCCGATCGTGAGGAAAGTCAACGAAGTTAAGCTCGCTTTAATTATGCCATGGCGAGAAAACAAAGGCGTATGCCAATTTATACGGAATTTATACGGATGTTTTTGGGGTTGCCTACGGCAAGAAATCTTTGGAGGAAATCTTTTTTAATAAGATGTTGCCTACGGCAAGAAATATTTTAAGGAAATAGAATCTTAAATAGATTTCTGGACCGTTTAGGTCCTTAGATTTTTACCAAAGATTTCCTCTAAGATTTCTTGCCGACAGGCAACTAAAAATATAATCTTCAACAAAAATCTCGACTGAAAATGCGCTCGAATACCTCGCTTTTGGGAAGGACTTTATTATGGATCGCCTACGGCTCGAAATCTAAACTAGAATCTTGAATAAAATCTTTAACAAAAATGAAGTCTGAAGTCTGAAGTCTGAGGTCTGAAGGCTGAGGTCTGAAGGCTGAGGTTTATCATCCTACGATAATCTTAAAAATAATCTCTAACCTTTAACCTTTAACCTTTAACCTTTAACCTCTAACCCATAACCTATAAACTCCGTGTGCAAGGCTATTTCCAGGTTTCCGCTACCAGTTGCAGGCCTTTTTCTGTGCATACACCACGGAGGGGAACAAGGAAGAAATTGTAGTAGAGCTCGTCCATGGTATAGGTTGACAAGAGCTTGTTTTCGATGATGGCATCGGTGACGGAGTCACAAAGGATGAGAAAGAGATTGTAGTTAATGTCGGAACGGAAGAAACCTTGCTTAACACCTAAATGCATGAAATCTAATATCTCGGCGCACTTCTGGGCCCTGACTTTCTGCATGTATTGCTCTATCTTAGGATAGCGATGGATGTCTTCGTAGAATGCAGGACAGATATTGCGGGAGGCGTTACTATTGACGCGATAGGCTTCCTTCAGTATCTCCATCACATTATGACCTTTGCTGGCATAGGATTGTATCTGGTCGTGACGCAGACGGTCGCGCTTGCTGATGCCTTCATACAATAAAGCCTCTTTGTCATCATATATTTCATATAAGGTGCGCTTGGATATGGACAAGGCTGTTGCTATGTCGTCCATCTTAACCGCCTTTACACCTTTTTTCTCAAACGCAGCCATGGCTGTTTCCAGTATCTTATCCCTTAATCCTATACGATAATCAGTCAAATCTCTTGTTATTTCCTGCATAAGTAACCATTTTGCCCACAAAGTTACTAAAAAGATTAAAAAGGTTGATGTTTTTTCGCGTATTTTCGCTCATTTTTTGTAATTTTGTGCTGTTTTTAATGGAACAAACGTAAAGCTACTTATATTATTATGGTAAAAATCTCTAAAGAGGCCGCCCTCAACTATCATGAGGCTGGCCGTCCTGGAAAAATTGAAGTGAAGCCTACCAAGGCTTACCGTACACAGACAGACCTGTCGCTCGCCTACTCTCCTGGTGTTGCCTATCCGTGTCTTGAGATCCAGCAAGACCCTGAGGCTGCCTATCGATATACTGACAAAGGAAACCTCGTGGCTGTAATCTCTAACGGAACGGCTGTTCTTGGACTGGGTGATATTGGCGCCATGAGCGGCAAACCCGTCATGGAGGGTAAGGGCCTCTTGTTTAAAATCTATGGTGGCATCGATGTGTTCGATATCGAGGTGGCTGAGAAGGACCCTGAGAAATTCTGTGAAGCGGTAGAGAAGATTGCGCCTACCTTCGGCGGTATCAACCTTGAGGATATCAAGGCGCCTGAGTGCTTCTATATCGAGGAGCGCCTGAAGCGTACTCTCGACATCCCCGTGATGCACGACGACCAGCATGGTACGGCTATCATTTCTGCTGCCGGACTGAAAAATGCCCTTGAAGTGATTGGTAAGGATATTAAAAAGGTGAAGATCGTGGTCAACGGCGCGGGTGCTGCTGCCATCTCTTGTACCAAACTCTATATGGCTATCGGCGCTCAAAAGGAGAATATCCTGATGCTCGACTCGAAGGGTGTGATCACTTCTGACCGCGAGAACCTGAACGAACAGAAGAAATACTTTGCTACCGATCGTCGTGATGTGCATACCCTGGAAGAGGCTGTCAACGGAGCCGACGTTTTCGTAGGTCTGTCGAAGGGTAACGTGCTCTCGCAGGATATGGTGAAGTCGATGGCTAAAGATCCTATCATCTTCGCCTTGGCTAACCCCGTACCTGAGATCTCATACGAGGATGCCATGGAGGCTCGTCCCGACACCTTGATGTCAACAGGTCGTACTGACTATCCTAACCAGATCAACAACGTGATTGGTTTCCCATACATCTTCCGTGGTGCACTCGACGTTCACGCTACCGCCATTAACGAAGAGATGAAGCTGGCTGCCGTTCACGCTATTGCCGATCTTGCCAAACAGCCTGTACCCGACGTGGTCAACGATGTCTATAAGGTGAACAACCTCACCTTCGGTCGCCAGTACTTCATTCCGAAACCTGTTGACCCTCGTCTCATCACAGAGGTGAGTGCTGCCGTTGCCAAAGCTGCCATCGAGAGTGGCGTGGCCCGCAAGACCATCGAGGACTGGGATGAATACAAGCGTTCGCTGTCGGTATTGCTCGGTCAGGAAACCAAACTGACTCAGAAGCTCTACGCTACTGCCTCGGCTCATCCACAGCGTGTGGTATTTGCTGAAGCTGTACACCCCACTATGCTGAAAGCTGCCGTACAGGCGAAGGCTGAAGGCATCTGCCACCCCATCCTGCTGGGTAACGACGAGGTGATTGCGAAATTGGCCAAACAGCTGGACCTCAACCTCGACGGTATCGAGATTATCAACCTGCGTCATCCTGACGAGCAGGAGCGCCGCGAGCGTTATGCACGTATCCTGACCGAGAAACGCCAGCGCGACGGATACACCTTCCAGGAGGCTAACGATAAGATGTTTGAGCGCAACTACTTCGGTATGATGATGGTGGAGACTGGCGAGGCTGATGCTTTCCTCACGGGTCTCTATACCAAATACAGCAACACCATCAAGGTGGCAAAAGAGGTAATTGGCATCCGTCCGGAATACAAGCATTTCGGTTCGATGCATATCATCAACTCTCAGAAGGGTACCCTGTATATTGCCGATACCATGGTGAACGAGAATCCTGATACCGACGCACTTGTTGATATCGCACGTCTGGCGGCTACCAGCGTACGCTTCTTCAACGAGAAACCGGTTATCTCGATGATTTCTCACTCTAACTTCGGCAGCTCTACTTCTGATGGGGCACAGAAAGTGCGCAAGGCTACGGAAATCATGCAGCAGCAATATCCTGAACTGGCTATCGACGGTGAGATGCAGCTGGGCTTTGCCCTCGACCGCGAACTCCGCGACGAACAGTATCCTTTCAGTCGCCTGAATGGTAAGGATGTGAACACACTCGTATTCCCCAACCTCTCATCAGCACGCTCAAGCTATAAGATGCTGCAGATGCTGGATGCGGACGTCGAGATTATCGGCCCGATCCAGATGGGACTCAACAAACCTATCCACTTCATCGACTTCGGAGCCAGCGTGCGCGACGTGGTGAATATCGTGGCTGTTGCTACCATCGATGCCTACGTGGATAAGGTGAAGAAACGCATCAACGCTGCTAAATAATAACATACTCAGGGAGTTCCCACTCCCTCTCTCTATACGATATGGGAGCCGACAGACTTTTTGCCGGCTCCCATATTTGGGCTTTCACAGGTAATGGCCCGCAGACTGACAAACTCGGAAAGAAATGACGCTTACAACATCACAACAACGACATCATTACCGCGAACTGCTCGTGCTGGGCATTCCCATTATCATCGGCCAGTTGGGCACCATCGTACTCGGTTTTGCCGATACGCTCATGATAGGTCATCACAGCACAGAAGAACTGGCTGCCGCCGGCCTGGTCAACAATATCTTCGGTCTTGTACTTATCGCCTATATGGGTTTCTCCTACGGACTGACGCCTGTCGTAGGACGACTCTATGGTATGGGGCAAAACGAAGCCGTAGGAGGAAAAGTGAAAAACTCTCTTGTGGCCAACGGTGTTGTCGGCTTGCTGTTTACAGCCGTCATGACCTTCCTCTATTTCAATCTTGAACACATCGGACAACCTGACGAACTGCTGTCGCTCATCCGGCCGTATTTCCTGGTCAATCTGGCGAGCATCCTCTTTGTCGGTCTCTTCAACACGCTGAAACAATTCTTTGACGGTATTGCACAAACCAAAGTGGCGATGTGGACCATGGTGGGCGGTAACCTGCTGAATATTCTCTTCAACTGGCTTCTCATCTATGGCGTGGGCGGTTTTCCTGAAATGGGACTCCTGGGTGCCGGTATTGCCACATTAGGGTCGCGTGTCTTCATGGCTCTCGTCCTCGTTGGCGTGATGCTCTCCTGCCGACGCTACAAGACCTATCGCCTCCACTTCCTCTCCTATCCTATCAACAAAGTGGATTTCATAGAAATGAACCGCTTGGGCTGGCCTGTTGCCTTGCAACTCGGCATGGAGAGTGCTGCGTTCAGTCTGAGTTGTGTGATGGCAGGATGGTTGGGTACGATTCCTTTGGCTGCCCATCAGGTGATGATTACCATCTCGCAACTGTTCTACCTGATTCTGTCGGGATTGGCAGCTGCCATGGCGATACGCGTCAGCCATTTCGTGGGACAACGCGACTTTGCTGCCGTGAAGGCTAATGCGATGGATGGTTTCCGTCTGAACCTCTTTATCTCCTTGGTGCTGAGCATCCCAATCTTGCTGTTCCGCAACCATATCGGCGGTTTGTTCAGCGAGAATATCGAGGTGCAACTGTATGTGTCGGGGTTGATTCTCATCTTGGCGCTCTATCAGTTTGGCGACGGCATGCAATACGCGTTTGCCAATGCCTTACGTGGAATAGCCTGCGTACAACCGATGGTGACCTATGCCTTCATCGCCTATTTCGTGGTCAGCCTACCCTTGGGATATACCCTCGGCTTTATCTGCGATCTGGGTATCTATGGCATCTGGACGGCTTTCCCCTTTGGTCTGACCATCGCGGGATTCCTATACTACATCAGATTCAAAAAGGAACTCAATAAAATGTCACATTGATGAAATCATCGGAACTTAGATGGATTTTTTTAGTTGCCTACGGCAAGAAATCTTTGGGGGAAATCTTGTTTAAGATGTTGCCTACGGCAAGAAATATTTTAGGAAGATAACAATATTATTAAATAGATTTCTGGACCGTTTAGGTCCTTAGATTTTACATGAAGATTTCCTCTAAGATTTCTTGCGTAAGCAACACAAAACAAAATCTTTAACTAGATTTTTTTCCGTGTGTTCCGTGTAATCCGTGGATAAAAAAATTCCGTGTGACCGTGTAAGATAAAACAACGAATATGAAAAAGAATGAACGTGATGCTTTGATTTTTGCGAGATTTCGCGAGAAGATGCCCAATCCAACAACAGAATTGCAGTTTGGCAGCATCTTCCAACTACTTGTGGCGGTAATGCTTAGTGCACAATGTACCGACAAACGCGTTAACCAGGTTACGCCTGCTCTTTTCAAACAATTTCCTGATGCACGCAGTCTGGCAGAAGCAGAAGCCGATGAGGTCTATGAGTACATCAGGAGCGTATCGTACCCCAATGCCAAAGCCGCCCATCTGGTTGAGATGGCTCGTGAATTGATGACGCATCACAATGGGGAGGTTCCTGCGACGATGGAAGATCTTCTGACACTTCCCGGCGTGGGTCGTAAGACGGCCAATGTGCTATTGAGTGTGGCATTCGGACAGTCTGCCATGGCTGTAGATACCCATGTGTTCCGCGTCAGCCATCGGTTAGGTATCGTCACGAGGTCTGCCTCTACTCCTTTGTTGGTTGAGCGTCAACTCTTGCGCATCATCCCTTCTGCCGATATTCCCCTTGCTCACCATTGGCTGTTGCTCCATGGTCGTTACGTTTGTACGGCTCGCAAGCCCCATTGTGCTGATTGCTTCCTGCGCGACCTCTGTCCTTCTGCCATCCGGTGAAAGGTTGCACACAGATGACACGGATTCTTCTAATGTCGCACGGAAATCAATCATCGGATCTTAGAGGGATGTTTTTGGGGTTGCTTCGCAAGAAATCTTTGGAGGAAATCTTTAATGAAATATGGCCTTTGGCCAGAAATCAATCATCATCGGATCTTAGACGGATGTTAGACGGATTTTTTTTTGGTAGCCTGAAGGCTAGAAATCTTTGGAGGAAATCTTGTTTAAGATGTTGCCTACGGCAAGAAATATTTTAGGAAGATAACAATATTATTAAATAGATTTCTGGACCGTTTAGGTCCTTAGATTTTACATGAAGATTTCCTCTAAGATTTACCTATGGTTTGTTTTGTCGTGACTCAGCATAGTGAAAGCGAGCTCTCACTCTGTCTTCGCTACTCCAAAACATCTTGCCGACAGGCAACTAAAAATATAATCTTCAACAAAAATCTCGACTGAAAATGCGCTCGAGTTCCTCGCTTCTGGGAAGGACTTTATTATGGATCGCCTTACGGCTCGAAATCTTAACGAAAATCTTTAAGAGAATCTTTAACTAGAATCTTTTCCGTGTGATCCGTGTGATCCGCGGATAAAAAAATTCCGTGTGATTGTGGATAAAAAAATTCCGTGTGACTTTTTCGGGGGAGATAAAAAAGGAGCGGATTACGGGACTCGAACCCGCGACCCTCGGCTTGGGAAGCCAATGCTCTACCAACTGAGCTAAATCCGCATGGAGAAAAATAATGTGTCTTTTAAGACAACAGGAGTCAGAACATAGGTTCTAACTCCTGTATGAAATGAGCCGATAGCCGGACTCGAACCGGCGACCCACGCATTACGAATGCGTTGCTCTACCAACTGAGCCATATCGGCAACATTCAAAGAACGCCTTTTTGTTTAAGCGGATGCAAAGATACTAATAAAAAACGAAATCACAAAACTTTTCTTTATAAAGTTATACGTGAAAAGGTTCTCCCTACCCCAACTTCCAACCGTTGAAAACGAGGATTACAAACGATATCGTCTCTCGTCGTTCATTCCTTGTTTCAGTCTATCGAGACGGTTGGACCGCCTTGTTATGAACAAACGAGGCTGTAGAGTACGGCACAGAAGGCTGTCAGGACAAGGACAAGGACGGGTATCTCGCAGAAATACATGCCATAGGCTACGGGTTTCGCAACACGGAGATAGAGGCGATAGACGCCATAGCCTACCAGTCCGCCCCAGAGCAGACCGACAAGGATGTCGCCAGGATAATGCACGCCAAGGTATATGCGCGTCCAACAGTTGACCAACGACCAGCCTATCAGAAAATACGATAGGATGCGGTTGCGTGTCAATAACGAGAAGAAGACCGCCAAACTAAACGTATTGGCGGCATGGGCGGAGAAGAAACCGTAGTTGCCGCCACGATAGTCGTTGACGACATCGACGAGGATACCTATCTGTGGGTCGTGGGTAGGTCGCCATCGGGCAACCAACGGTTTGACAATGGTGTCGTCGATGGTTCCTGCCAATACCACACAGAGACCTGCTGCGCCTAATACCAGAAGCACCTGTGAAACGCTATTGTTGCATCGCAGCACCATATAGAATAATGCGATATAGAGTGGAATCCACGTACGGGCATTGGTCAGGATTACTGCCAGTTGGTCAACAAACAACGAGTCGCTACCGTTGAGCATCAACAACAATTGCTGGTCAAACTGAATGATTGTTTCCATGTGGGTTACAGCCTAAATAATCTCTATGGTTTCTACGGCAATCCATCCGCGCTTTCCATCTGCCAAGCGTATCTCGCGCCATCCCTTCATCGTATTGTCTGTGATGGTGACACGTGTTCCTTCGTGTATGGTAAACAGATCGGTACCGTTTTTCGCCGGGGTACTCTTGACCGAAACGGTAGGCGCCACGACGATGGCTCCATCACGATGCAGGAGCTTGTCGCGCTGTTGCCAAGCAAAGAGGTTGGCCAAGAGGAATATCATCACCAAGGCGAGAGCGCCGAAGAATCCCGTCTTTCGCATCCACACGCGATCTACGAAGAGATAGACCAACGCCAGTATGATGGCAAGCGCTAACGAGACAAGCGCCAACCATGCCCATGCGTCAACACTCATGAGATTGACCAGGGAATGGTACCAGGTGACGAAGAACATCTCCGTTTCCGGTGTGATGCGATCGATGGTTTTTGATTGTGCCATCTGTAGGTTGAAACGAATATCCTCGTCGCCAGGCGAAAGGAGTAGTGCACGCTCATAATTGAGAATAGCCCGTGTGATATTATCGGTACGATACCAGGCATTACCCAGGTTGTAGTAGAGGTCGGCATCCTCCCCTTGCTTGAGCAATTCCTCGTAGATATGGATGGCCTGCTGGTAGCGCTCATGGGTATAGGCGCTATCGGCATCAGCCTTCGTCACCTTTTGCGCTTGTAGCGTCAACGGCATCATCAACATCAGCGTGAGACAGCATCCCAAGGCTATTGTTCCAACAAAGCGTTTGGCAGCTGTGGTATGTTGTATAGCATATTTTATCATGACTTCACCTCTCTTCCTTTTTCGATATATGTAATAGCCTCTATGGCAGCTTCATACACCTTGTTCATATTACCATGCGCATCACCAGGAGCGTAGCGCGCAAACTCACATTCATCAAGGGCTCCGATGAAGAGTTTGATAGTTTCGCCATCTACCTGACGATCGCCAAGGCGCTGGCTGATATTCTCGCGTGAGAGTTCGGCAACAGGAATATTGAGTTTATCGCCCACGTATCCCCAAAGGGCACGCAACACCTCGTCGTAGAACTCATTCTGCTTGTCGGCCTTCAAGAGTTTGGCGGCTGTACGAAGTCGTCGTATGGCCACCTTGTTGGCCCGTTTGCCACGCATCTTCACTACGTTAGCCTGATCGATGGCTCGCTGGCGGAATACTACAAACAGGGTAACGAAGATGCCCAGCAGGACAACAAGGACAGTCCAGTAGGCTGTTGACGCGAAGAAGGTGTCGCCCAACATTCTGGGATTGACCTCTCCGGTCTTTATAAAGCGGATGTCTTTATTGACTTGTTGCAGTTCTTCGCTAGCAAAGGTTGACGACGAACTGCCACTACCCTTAGCAACCTTCAAGGTAAAGGGTTGTGAGCGTAACGTCTTATAACTGCCCGTCTTGGTATCGAAATACACAAACTCGATAGGTTTCAGTTCGTAATTGCCTTGATGGCGAGGTACGATGAGGATATCGTAGATCATGCTACCCTCAATACCGTTGGTAGAGAGTTTTGTCTTATCGGTTATCTTCGCATCATACTGGTCAAAATCCTTGGGCAGTTCGACAGCCGGTTGCTTGATGAGCTTCATATTACCCACTCCACTCACGACAATACGCATGGTCACGGGATCGTTGGCCTTGACCTCTTGTTTGTCGAGAGAGGCAGATAGCGAGAACGTTCCTACTCCACCAGAGAAATTGGTAGGACGTGCAGGCAACGGATCTACGGTAATGGTCAGTCCCGGCGCTTTGATAATCTTCTTGACCTCTGTATATCCCGAACCTCCGTTGAAGAAGGCTTCAAAGGGATCGACGTCGCGGTTTTCAAGCATCACCATGCCCTCGTAATCCAAACTTGGAATTTCAAGGCGTCCTGTGGTCTGCGGGAACATCACATACTGTTGCCAGGTAACGGTACGATAAGGACGTCCGTTGAGGGTCTCGACATGGAAGCTCTTCTGTTGTGGTAGCGGAACCTCACGGGTATAGAAACTCTTCAGATCAGGCATCTTACCATTGAGCGAGGTCAGATTGACCAAGGTATAGACCTTATAGGTCAGCAAGATAGGCTCTTGTTCGTGGACGCGTCGCTTGTTGGCGCTAACCTTCATAAAGAGCGTATTACCCGTGATGCGGTTGCTCATGGCAGAACCATGATTCTCCGAGCGTTGTCCACGGCCTTGCTGTGAAGACGAGGCAGAGCCCGACACCTTGATGCGTAATACGTTGGAGTGGATCTGCTTTCCTGCTGCCACAGCACGTGCGGCAGGAATGGTATAGTTTCCAGCTTTGTTTGCACAGACAATATAGGTAAAGGTAACCGACGAAGAGCTGGAAGTCTTTCCGTTGATCATCTGAAAACTCGACTGCGTACTGGTACGCGGTCCCATCAGCACCTCCAGGGCTTCCGGGATATTACCTGCACGAAAATCGTTTACATCATCCGTATTGACCGTATAGGTAAGACGGAACTGTTCTCCTACGGCAACTTGCGAGGGAGCACGTCCCACCAGGTGCTGTCCGAATGTCGTTACCGACATGAGCAGCATCGCGACCAATGGGATCAGCCATTGTGCATGTTGAATAGTTCTATCTGTGGTATTGTTCTTCATTTCTTTCCTGTTCAATGGGTCTTGACTTTGAAACTGAATAGTTATTATGTAAATAGCTTGTATCCATTACCAGTTTTTCTGCAACCTGCGTTTCTGCTGATGCTGCTGTTGAGCTTTCTTGATGCGCTGTTGCGTATTCTTTTCTTCCTGCATGGCAGCATTCAACAGTTGTTCTGCATTTTCCTTACTCATCTGTGGTTTCTGCTGTTGCTGTTGTTGCTTCTGCTTGTCTTGCTTCTGCTTGTTATTCTCCTGTTTTTGCTGCTTTTGCTTATCGTCTTTTTTGTCTTTATTGTTTTGTTGAGGTTGCTGCTGTTGCTTCTGCTGTTTCTGTTGACGTTTGCAGAGTTCAAGGTTGTAACGCGTCTCGTTATCGCGAGGATTATTGCGCAAAGCCTCCTTATACGCCTCTATGGCATCGCCATACATCTTGAGCGTCTGACAAACGGTACCTATGTTATGGTAAGCCTGCGCACGACGATACGGGTTTTGTTCCAGTTTGGCAGCACTCTGAAACTGCTGTATGGCAGCCGAGTCTTTGCGTTGCATCAGGAGGGCATTACCCAGATTATATATAGCCTGAGGATTGCGGTCGTTGCGTTCCAACGCCTTGCGATAGCTGGTTTCCGCTTCAGCATAATTGCCAGCCCTGAACTGTCGATTGCCCTTTCTGACATAGTCACGGTCGGACTGCGCCTGCACGTTGAGCGTAGCCGCAAGAAGCAAGAGCAGGAGCATCATGGGTTTCTTTCGGCTGAAGAGGTGAAGCTTGCTGAGATGAGGATTGCGAACCTCAAGGATACAGATTTCTATGATCAGCAAGAGCATGACGAGGATGGCAACCGCCTGAAACTGTTCGTCGAAATCGCTATAGATAGTTACAGCCGTTTCCTTCTTAGAGAGTTTGTCGAGTTCTGCGTTGAGTTGCTCTTGAGCGTTGGAATTGTTTTCCACGTGAATATAGGCTCCGCCTCCAGCTTCAGCCACCTGTTTACACATATCTTCATTCAAAGCCGACATGACAGTCTGCCCTGTTTCGTCTTTGATGTAATCGTTACCGCCGCCGATGGGGATAGGCGCTCCTTTAGGAGATCCTATGCCAAGAACAAACACACGCATGCCTTTGTCTTTTGCCTCACGTGCAGCCTCAAGCGCCCCACCCTCATGGTCTTCTCCATCTGTTATCACGATGATGGCCTTGCCAATACCTTGTTCCTGCGTAAAACTGTTTGTTGCCATTTTAATGGCGGCAGCAAGGTCGGTACCCTGTACATCAATCATCGAGGGATCGATATTGCTCAAAAACATTTTAGCAGAAACGTAGTCGCTCGTAATAGGCAGTTGCACAAAGGCGTCGCCGGCAAATACGATCAGTCCGATCTTGTCGTTGGTGAAATGGTCAACAAGGTTTTCTACCATCATTTTGGCTCTGTCGAGACGACTTGGTGCCACATCTTCCGCCAACATAGAATTGGAAATATCCATGGCGATGATGGTTTCAATACCCGTTCGCTTCTCATGGTTGATCTTGGTACCCATCTGCGGACGCGCCAGCATCACGATCATGAGCGCCAAGGCTGCAATCAGCAATATGAATTTCACCCGTGGACGATGGCGAGAAACGTTGGGCATCAACTCGCGTACGAGATTGATATCGCCAAATCGTCTGAGGCGTTTCTTTTGTTGATACACCATCCAGAATTGCATCAACACCAGAATCGGTATCAATATCAGCAAATAGAGATATATGGGGTCTTCAAATCGAAACATAATGCAGTTCTCCGATAATTTTAAGGTAGTTTTCTGAATATGGTAAGTCGTAAGAGCAATTCGAGAAGCAACAGGAGGCATGCTGCCAAGGCAAAGGGCTGATAAGCCTCATAGCGTTTGCTGAACTGCGTCACGTTGAGTTTAGACTTTTCGAGTTTGTCGATTTCTCGATAGATATTCTGCAACTCCCGGTTGTTTGTTGCGCGATAGAAGCCGCCATCTGTTGCTGCGGCAATTTCACTCAAGGTCTTACTATCTATTTCTACAGGGATATTGACATACTGCACACCACCGGCAACAGGCATGGGATAAGGAGCCACCTTATTGGTACCTACACCGATAGTATAAACTCTGATGCCAAGACTTTTGGCAATTTCAGCAGATGTCATGGGCGACAAGTCGCCACGGTTGTTACTACCGTCGGTCAGCAGAATGACAACCTTGCTTTTCGCCTTAGAATCCTTCAAACGGCTGACAGCATTGGCAAGTCCCATTCCGATGGCTGTTCCATCCTCGATAAGTCCTCTCGTTGCCAAGTCGGTTCTGACACCCCGTAGCAGGTTGAGTACCGAAGCGTGGTCGGTCGTCATAGGACATTGTGTAAACGCCTCACCCGCAAATATCGTCAGACCAATATTATCGTTGGGTCTGCCGGCAATAAACTCAGCAGCCACTTGTTTGGCAGCCTCAATACGATTAGGCTTTAGGTCTTCTGCCAGCATAGATCCAGAGACGTCCATCGCCATCATGATATCGATACCCTCCACCGATTTGTTTTTCCAGGAGTTATGGGTTTGAGGTCGTGCCAATATCAATACCAACAGTACGAAAATCGCCAGCCTCAACAACAATTGTATCGGCATCAAGGTCACCTTCCAGCTCCGTGCTGCAAACCTATAGGCATGGGTATCGCTCAACCGCACGGTAGGTTCGGTTTTCTTCCGATACATCAGATACCATATCACATACGGTATCAGCAGTAACAGCAGCAGGAAATATTCTTTATTTGCAAATTCCATTCTAATTCATTATTTATATCCACTCGCCGAGAAGCAACACATGATAAACGGCATAAACGAGCATAGCCACACATGCCACGACAATCAGGCTGATAACGGTTTTGAGCAGTCGTCTTGTTTTCAGAGAGCGTTGGTCAGCTTCTGTCAACTCAGGTTTCTGGACTTCCTCTGTGGCAACCGCCTCCTGTTTCGTCTGGTCGATAAAGGCAATAGCGTTAACCAGGTTGGCGTCGTTCTCGTTGATGAGTGTAGAATATTTGGCAAACTTCACCAAATCGGCCGTGATGAACAGCTGGCGGAGTTCGTCGATCATAGCCTGGTCGCGCGAAGACGTCAGGCGTTCTATAATCTCTCCACTTGTCATCTCCATGGCAGAGAAATGGTAGCGCTCCTCTATATATTTACGAAGCGTATCGGTAAGTTTCGTATAGTACTCCTTCGGATTCTCCGACGACACCATACGTTCTGCCTTGATCTGCTCTATCTCCTTCATGGCCTTCTGGTGTGGCAACAGTCGCTTCACGATACGCAAAGTCTTGATGATAGGTTTGTTGTCGCGCAGGCGAAGGTAGAGGTAATAAGCCACAGCCATCAGGAGCAAAGAGAGAATGCTCAACCAAAAAGGAAGAGCCCACTCAGCCCATGAGAATGGGTTGTCCTGTACATCCTTCGGACCATAGAACTTATCGAGTTTGGTTGTATCAACCTCAACTTCTATCACCTTTAGTGCCAGACTCTTAGTAGGATATACTTTCCCGTTTACTTTAACGCGAAATGCGGGCAGATAATAGAGTTTTCCGTCGAAAGACGTCAAGGTATAGATGCGTTTAACCTGCATGCGTCCATCGCTCACATCTTCAGTCTGTTCGTCGCTTACAGCCAACACCTCCACTCCCGGTACGATATTCTCACGAGGTTTGAAACTCGGCATGTTGACCTTAGACTGCTGTGGAACTGTTGCGGTCACAGTCACATGCACCTGCTCTCCTATCATCATCTCAAGTGAGTCGATACGAGCTTCTACATCCACCTGCGCCAAGATCGTAGCAGGCAATAATGCAAGGATAAATAATATCAGGTGTTTCATGCTTATCAACTTCTCTTTTTAAATAGCAGCAACAGGTGTTTGACAAAATCATCACCTGTGGAAATGCTTACCATGTCAACATTGCTCTTGTTCATGGTCTCTCGCAAATGCTGTTGCATCCGATTCCAATATTGCTCGTGAGCACGTCGCAAGCGCTTGCTGCTGGTATCAATATACTGTTCATAGCCGGTTTCAGCATCAACCACACGCATCAATCCCACATCGGGTAATGACTTGGCAAAACGGTCATAGACCTGAACTGCAACAACATCATGTTTTCTGTTGCAAATCTGAAGGGGATGCAAGAAATCCTTCTGGTCGTAAAAATCGCTCAACACGAATGCGGTACAACGATGTTTAACAACACTTGTAAGAAACTGCAACGCTCCCTCTATGTTCGTTCTCTTGCTTTCAGGGTGAAAGTCGAGCATTTCGCGTATGATATAAAGGATGTGTTTACGTCCTTTCTTCGGAGGGATATACTTCTCGATATGGTCGGAAAAGAATACCACTCCTATCTTATCATTATTCTGAATGGCGCTAAAAGCAATGGTGGCAGCTATTTCTGTCACCATATCGCGCTTCATTTGGCTTTGCGTGCCGAAGTCAAGCGATCCGCTGACGTCTATGAGTAGCATGACGGTGAGTTCGCGCTCTTCTTCGAAGACCTTGACATAAGGGCGATGGAAGCGTGCTGTCACATTCCAGTCGATATCTCTGACATCATCTCCGTACTGGTATTCGCGCACTTCGCTGAAAGCCATTCCACGGCCCTTGAAAGCAGAGTGATACTGGCCTGCAAAGACGTTAACGCTCAGTCCTCTGGCCTTGATTTCTATCTTTCTTACCTTTTTTAGTATTTCAGCGGTTTCCATTTGTTTGATCTGATTCGTTGTTTATAATCACTTCAATAAGACAGGCGACAATCAAGGTACTTCCACCTTATTGATGATCTTTGAAACAATTTCCTCACTTGTCACATTGCTTGCCTCTGCCTCATAGGTCAGACCGATACGATGACGCAATACATCGTGTGCCACGGCGCGTACATCCTCAGGAACAACATATCCGCGACGTTTGATAAAGGCATAAGCGCGGGCAGCCTTCGCCAGATTGATAGACGCACGCGGACTTCCGCCGTATGCTATGAGGTCTTTCATGTCTTTCAGTCCATAGCGATCAGGATAGCGAGTGGCAAATACGATGTCGGCAATATACTGTTCGATCTTCTCGTCGATATAGACCTCGCGTACCACGTTTCTTGCATTAAGGATTTCCTGAGCCGTAGCGACAGGTTTCACTTCAGGAAGTTTTCCTGCGATATTCTCGCGGATGATGCGTTTCTCCTCTTCGAGTGTAGGATAGTCGATCACCACCTTCAGCATGAAACGGTCCATCTGTGCTTCTGGAAGTGGGTAGGTACCTTCTTGTTCGATGGGGTTTTGTGTAGCCATCACAAGGAATGGTGTGGGCAAATCAAATGTTTCTTTGCCAATAGTCACCTGTTTTTCCTGCATGGCTTCGAGCAACGCACTCTGTACCTTGGCAGGAGCGCGGTTGATCTCATCTGCCAATACGAAGTTGGCGAATACCGGACCTTGTTTCACCTGGAAGCGCTCGTCTTTCTGCGAATAGATCATCGTACCTGTCACGTCGGCAGGCAAGAGGTCTGGTGTGAACTGTATGCGGCTGTAAGTTGCATCAATCAGTTGTGAAAGGGTCTTGATGGCAAGTGTCTTTGCCAGACCAGGCACACCTTCGAGCAATATGTTTCCGTCGCTGAGAAGTCCGATGAGCAACGACTCTACGAGATGCTTCTGTCCTACTATTACTTGATCCATTCCTGTCACGAGATTGGTGACAAATCCACTTTGCTGTTCAATCCGGATGTTAAGCTCCCGGATATCAATTGATTCTGCCATAGTTATATTCTATTTTTGTTTATTTCTGTTTTACGTGATGCAAAAGTAATCAATTCCTATAGGAAAGTTCTCATGCAAGTATCTAAATAATATTAAAAAAGTTTCCTACGTCTTACAATTTAAGAAACTTTTTCATATCATAACATTTTAGCTGTATATTTGAGATTTATACCAAATCAAAAATGCCTGTCGGGCTCTTTCTTTTGAGTACTTCCAGTTGCAGGTCGGCACCCGCCACGATACCATGGTTACGCAAAATGGCCTCAACGGTCTTACGGGCAAGTTCCGGATGGTTGTTCTCTTCACTCAGGTGACAAAGCCAGACATGCTTCAGGTGTTCGCTCATGTTCTCCACAAGTGCTTCTCCACATTCTACATTACTGAGATGTCCGGTATGCGAGAGTATGCGCTCTTTAAGAAAAGCCGGATATGGACCGTTTTTCACCATTTCAACATCGTGGTTAGCCTCGATGACGAGATAATCTGCTTTGCTGATGTATTCTTTCATTTCATCGGTTACATAACCAGCATCAGTAATCACACAGAATGCGGTTCCTTCCGCTTCTACCATATACCCCACATTATCGCTACTGTCATGTGGAACGCCAAAGGGAGTAATCTTGAAGTCGCCTATGGTAAAAGAAGTGCCCTTTTCTACATAATTTACATAGTCTGAGGGGACTTTCTGTTGGACACAATAATTTTTGGTAATACCTTCGTGCACCACTTTCGTCGTATACACAGGAACGTGTTGGTCTTTGCTGAACGAACCTACCGATTTGATATGGTCTGCATGATCATGGGTCACAAGTACATGATGCACCTGTGAGAAACTTAATCCATAATCTCTGAAGTTCTTTTTCAAACTTCTAAGTCCTACTCCGATATCTATCAATAGTCCATCCGTCGGCGTAGTCAACAGATAACAATTTCCGCTACTGCCGCTTCCAAAGGATATAAATCTTAGCATTTGGTTTTAAATTTATCTGCAAAAGTAATAAAAAAAAGTCACATTTTTCTTATCTTTGCAACGATTTTTGGATATTTTAAACTTATGAAGAAAATTGTATTATACATTTGCACCATGATTATGGCGTCTTGTAGCCTGATAGAAGTGCATCAAAAGGAGTCTGAAGTTGCAGCAAAATCATGGGCTGAAGCCTTTTTCAGCTTCGACCTTGCACGTGCCAACCAACTGACAGTTGAAGAGAGTCGGCCTTGGTTACATTTCATGGCTTCTAACATTACAGACGAAGATTTGGATTTCGCCAATTCGGAGGATGCCTCCACGTCGGCACATATCGACGATGTGACGGAACTTCCGGGTGATACGATGTGCCTGATAAAGTTGGTTGTGGATAATGCCTTTGTTGCCGACTCCATAGGTTCCCGAGCTCATCTCGTTGACGAATACCACACGACCGTTACTGTGGTAAAACGTCATGGCCATTGGATGGTTAGAATGGCAGGCCTACCGCGAAATGAAATGCAAAATCGCGACTAAAATCCGGATGTAACAGAGGGTAATGTTCCTTTGATGTAGTATAAGCAGGATTAACGGCTTTCATACCCATATCAAAGCGAAGGATGAAGTATCCAAAATTCAATCGGAATCCCATTCCGTAGCTTACTGCGAGTTGTTTCAAGAACTCGTCAAACTTGAATTGTCCACCCGGTTGGTCGTCGTAAGAACGGATGGTCCAGATGTTACCGGCATCAACAAAAAGCGCACCTCCTATTTTCCAGAACAGATGTGTGCGATATTCCATGTTAAGGTCCAGCTTCATGTCTCCCGTCTGGTTGATGAAGTCGATACGTCCGTCCTTGCTGACATACGAACCAGGACCAAGTCCGCGAACACTCCATCCGCGCACGCTATTGGCTCCACCCGCGAAATATCGTTTTTCAAACGGCAGGATAGTACTGTTTCCATAGGGATAAGCAATTCCAAATCCGGCATGGAATACGAGTTGGTTGTTGTAGTCCAACTGTATGTTACGTGTGAAGTCAACATCCCCCTTCACGTATTGTGCATAGGCAATATCAAGGAAAGTGTATTGTCCCTGTGCGTTTTTATGGAAATTCAACGCATGTGCTGCGCCATGAAGCAGATTGCCTGCTGTTTCTGCATTGGCTTTAATGGCAATACGTCCGTTGTTGTAGGTATACCCCATACCTATTTTCATAATGAAAAGGTTCTCGTAATTATAGCGCAGGATGGCATTCTTGCTTTCGGTATCGTTAAGATACTCATTACGAAACGTTTCACTTATCCATGGCATGGAGATATAGTTGAGATCAAGCAGGTCTATGCGATAACGGTCATGATGCCTACTGTCATTCCATTTGTATTTCCATGCTACAGAAAAGACTCGTCGATGGAACTCCGGTCGGTTTTGAAGGTCGTATAGCATCGACACTTCACTTGTGGCATTAATGCGACGTCTGAAGCTGTTGGCAAGAAAAGGTGCGATGAATCTTGGGAATGTCAATTTGGTTTCTACGCTATACTCTTCAAAATTGTCGTTACCATAGCCTTCCAGCCCCTTGATAGCCTCAAACGCGCCACGCAGTTCTATGGTAAGGTTTTCTGCTCCCTTGAAGAGGTTGCGGTTCTGATAGGTTAGCGCAACAGCAGCACCAAAATCTCCTGCTGTATTCGTTCCTTCGGGTTGAAAAGAGATGGTGGAGGGTTTGTTGGTACTCAGATGGATATTACAATCGAGAAGACGTTCTCGCTGGTGTTCTTCCCATGAAATACTGGTGTATTTGACGGCTCCGAGTCTTCCGAAATGTGCATAGGTATCTTGCAATTTCTTTGCCGAATACAATTCTCCCGAACGTATAAAAGTATTGCGTTGCAAGACTCTTTTTCGAAGATGAATGATACTGTCTTCGCTATCTCCACTCAGATGGTTGACTTTCCCTATCCTATAACTGAGGTGTGGTATTTCATTCCCGTCATGGTCGGTATTGGCATGGATGACAAGTGTCAGGTTGATAGCTTTTTCACCCGGCATAGAATCGGCTCGAAAGGTGATGAAATCCTTGTTGAATCTGAAATATCCCCTGTTGGCCAATTCGCCGACTAATCGGTTGCGTTCGTTATCTAAATTCTCAACGCTAAAGCGCATATTCTCTTTCAGCCCTCTATGCTCAGGCAGGTCCAAACGCAACAGATTGGCAATGGCAGTATCCCGTACTTCATAATTCACCTTTCCCAAATAATAAGGCTCACGAGGGTGAACATGGTACGTCACGTTGATCTTACGTTTCTTTTCTTTGAATGTCGCATCTACAGAAGCACGCAGATAACCCATATTCTGCAATCTCATCTGTAAATCCTGCATGGAGCGTGTAGTACTCAACGTGTCGTAAATGACAGGAGCCTCTCCTATGTTTTTTAGGGTACGGTTGATCCATTTCGACGAGTCTTTACCTGCCAACGAGTAGGTTGACAATGGTAGTTTGAACGACGAGAACCATCTTGTATTACCTTTTTGGCGTACATACGATTTGAGATTGGCGGAATTTACATCTCTGTATTTTCCGTCACTTTCCACCTTGACTCTATTGAGCAGGTATTGGCCTTCTGGCACATATTTGGTTTCTGAGCAGCCACAGAGCATCAACCCTATGACTCCTGTTATTATCATGATCGTATGTCGCATTCTGTTTACAAAGGTAGTGCAATTCAGGGGAAATACAAAACAAACCTACAAATTTTATCTGTTCAACAACTAACTTGCGTTCTGATTTTACCATAATCAGGCCGTTTGGCTGAACAGACAAATGTGTTTGAACGGTTCAAAGAAATATGTCCACTTTCTCTTGTTAATGCGAACCAATATACAGGAATATCATTCCCAGCAGCACCAACGCCAAATCGACAGCCTTGGCGCGAAGGTTCTTCTCATGGAAGAAGGCAGCACCAAAGAGGAACGACACGATAACCGAACCACGACGCACCATCGACACGATAGATATCATGGCATCGGGCAACGAGAGGGAATAGAAATACACGAAATCAGCTGTAGAAAGGAAAATGCTGACTCCGATAATTGACCAATGCCAATGAAATGGCGTGGTCTGCTTGTGTTTGGGCCACCAGAGAATGGCAAGCATGATGAGCATCATACCACATTGATAGATGTTATACCACGACTGTACCATCATACGATCAAGCCCAACGCCTCCGCTTCCTTCGGGAGCCATCAGGTACTTGTCGTAAAGTCCGCTAATCGCTCCAAGAACAGCAGCACCAACTATCATCCAGATCCAATGGTTGTGCCGGAAGTCTATTCCTTCTTTTTTACCACTCCTACTCAACATCATAAACGACATGACGGCCAACAAGACTCCCATCCATTGCCAACCGTTAAGATGTTCTCCAAATACGAGTAACGCTCCTACAAGTACCATGACCGGACGTGTGGCGTTAATCGGACCTACTATCGTCAAGGGCAGATGTTTCATGCCGAAATAGCCTAACACCCAACTGCTCAGCACGATCAAGGATTTGAGGACGATGTATTTATGCATCTCCCATCCGCCTGAAGCAACATGGAATATGGTATTGTCGAGAATTTCTGTCTGACCACTCAGAATGATGAATGGTAAGAAGATTATCGACGAGAACAGGGTGTTGAGAAACAACACAGGAATGACGGCATTTTCGCGTAGAGCTTCTTTCTTGAATGCATCATAGAAGCCCAATAATGTTGCCGACAAAAAAGCCAATAATAACCAAGTCATCTTTTTAACAATCTTTTATGTGTTTATTATTTGAAAAAATGTATCGTTGTTTGAAATACTTAATATTCTACCCGTTCAAGAAACAATGCTTTGGCGGGCATCGACTCGCCTGCTTGGGTACGATGTCCACTCTCAATAACCCGTCGAAACTCCTCAAGGGTCATGCGGCCTCGCCCCACTTCTATGATCGTACCGACAACGGCCCTTACCATATTCCGAAGAAATCTATTGGCACGTATCTCGAAATACCACTCCTCTGGAGCGGTTTGATGCCATTGTGCATGGGTTACCTTACAGAGCGTGGTCTTGACGTCGCTTCCGGTTTTGCAAAACGAACCGAAATCGTCATATTCCATCAGTATAGCCCCAGCTTGATTCATGAGTCCGAAATCGAGCTGATAATGCATCTGCAGGCTAAACTGCTGGCAAAAGGGATTCCTGCCGTAGTGGATATAATAATGGTAGGTTCGGGCGGTAGCCGAAAAACGAGCATGTTTATCGGCTGCAACCGCCTCTACCTTAGAAACTCCTATATCGTATGGCAATACGCCATTGAGGCGCTTGACCATGTGTACACAATCGAAAACAACCTCAGTATCGAAATGTGCAGCCATTTGGCGTGCATGAACTCCTGTGTCAGTTCGTCCTGCTCCTGTCACGTGAATATCCTCACGGAGAAGGAGTGAAAGTGCACGTTCCAATTCTTCTTGAACTGTAATACCATTGGGCTGATACTGCCATCCATGATAACGTGTTCCATCATAACCAAACCATACGAAATATCTCATTTTCTTAACTTGTTTGATTGTTTCTTTTCTTTAGCTTAAACCATCTATCTCACCATCTACCAAGCGAATATGTAATGCCTGAGGAGATTTTGGAAGTCCTGGCATTCGAATCATGCTTCCTGCAATAGCCACAATCATCTCGGCTCCGGAATTGATGACGATGTCACGGATTTCAAAATCAAATCCGTCGGTCACTCCGTATGCCTTCGGGTCTTGCGAGAACGAATACTGGGTCTTGGCAATACACACGGGGAAGGTCCTGCAACCTAATTGCTCTGCGCGTTTCATCTTGCGCTGGGCATCTGCTGAGAATGTCACATGCGAGGCGCCATAGATTCTGCGTGCAACAGCTTCAATCTTTGCACTTATGTGACTCTCGTCTGCATACATCAGCTGGAGTGGTTTTGACGGTTTCTGCTCTATCGTCTCGACCACCAGACGGGCAAGGTCTTCAGCACCTGCGCCCCCTTGTGCATAGGCGTTATTTAAGGCAAAGGGTACGTCCTGTTCCTTACAATGGCGACGTACCATTTCTATTTCCTGTGCATCATCATCTGCATATTGATTGAAACAAACGAGTACGGTCTGACCGAATTTCTGGAGGTTGTGAATATGCTTGTCAAGATTGCGCAAGCCGCGACAAACCCCTTCTGTATGAGGCAGACGGATTGCCCTCTCTTCCACTCCACCATGCATTTTCAATCCGCGTAGCGTAGCCACAAGGACCGTCAGTTTGGGTTGAATATGGGCTTTACGACACTTGATATCAAGGAATTTCTCTGCACCCAGATCAGCACCAAATCCTGCTTCTGTCACTACATAGTCGCCATACGTCATCGCCATCTTTGTAGCTATAATAGAATTGCAACCATGTGCGATATTGGCAAATGGTCCTCCATGGATGAAGGCAGGCGTATTTTCTGTGGTCTGAACGAGATTAGGATTGAGTGCATCTTTCAACAATACTGCGATAGCGCTCCCTACTCCCAAATCGCTCACATAAAACGGTTTGTCTTCGAGCGTGTAACCCAGTAGGATGTGATTGATTCTTCGTTCTAAATCTTCAAGGTCAGAGGCAAGACAAAGGATTGCCATAATCTCGCTGGCAGGAGTAATGTCGAATCCGCTTTCCTGCGGACAGCCGTTGACATGAGGTCCTAGTCCTGTTACGATGTGTCGGAGCGATCGGTCGTTCACATCCATGACTCTTCGCCATAGTATCTGTTTCATTCCGAAACCTTCAGTCTGATGCTGATAGATGTAATTGTCGAGCAAAGCGGCAATCATATTGTTTGCCGTGGTAATGGCATGGAAATCGCCTGTGAAATGCAGGTTGATTCTATCCATGGGCAACACCTGTGCGTAGCCTCCTCCGGCAGCTCCACCCTTTTGTCCGAAACACGGACCGAGTGATGGTTCGCGGAGTGCCAGAACAGCTCTTTTTCCTATACGTGCCAATCCGAGCGAGAGACCGACGGAGACGGTTGTCTTTCCGATTCCTGCCTTTGTAGGAGTAATGGCTGTTACGAGGATGAGGTTACTCTTTTCAACTCGTTCTTCATCAATCAGTTTGCCTGGCACTTTGGCAATAAATTTTCCATACGGTTCAATCAGGTCTTGGTTGATGCCCATCGTGGCAGCAATCACGCTGATTGGCTTCAATGTTGCTTCGCGTGCAATTTCGATGTCTTGTTTCATGCGGTCAGGTGGGTTTTAAATGATTATATATTTGTTGATATAGTCCTGCTGTGTCACCATGTAATCGATTGTTTCTTATTGTTTTTATTGCACCACTTTGAAACGAACCCGGAATACCTTGTTTTCTTCGTCCCAATTCGTTCCAAGTAATTCAAAACGGCCAATCTGACTGGTTGATCGCACGTGTTTGCCGATACACGGACAAACGTCATAATCGCCTATGCGTACGAGTCGGATGGTTTCCGACGCATCTTCTGGCAGTCGGTCTGGCGAAACGCCCTCTGGCAGATTGTTGCGGTCAACAAATTCAAACTCCACAGGCAAATCCTCTTCAATAAGTCGGTTCATCGTCTGTTCTATTTCCTTCTCCTCTTGGCGCGAAGGTTTATGACTCAGATGAAAGCTCATCTTGCTCTTTTTGCGCTCGATATGTGCGTTGAAAGAACGTTCACAACCGAATATGCGCATCATGGTCTGATTGAGCAGGTGTTCGGCTGTATGAGCCGGAGGAAATTCCTCTTTGTGGTGTTCGTTGAGAATGATATTTTCCATTGTTTTATGATTTTCAGATACTGTAACTTTCATCTTCATCACCACGCCCCCATTGGCGCCTACCTGCAGTCGAACGGCCTTATCTGGCTGCAGGTCAATGTTGGTTTTTGTTTTGCTCCACAGTTCTGTGGCAACATATTCGCCCGAGGCAACTTGCAAGAAGTCGAAGGCGTGTTTCGGCAGATTGACATCAACATCAACTTCGTGGTCTTCAAAATTGACTACCACCAAGAGCAGGTCATGTCCGATGTGGCGGAGGAACGCATATTGACGGTGCAAATGTGGATTCACATACATCAGGTCGAAGAATGTGCCTTCGCTTATGGCTTTCTCGCGACGAGCAATCTGCATGGTTTGTTCATGTTGTGCATAAACCAGTTTTTCGTCGGCGGTCAATTTTCTGGAGGCTGCCCGACATAGGGTATCGATACTCCAGTAGTCGAATATTGTGGTTCGTCCATCGCATCCGCTAAATCCTTCGTGGTCCATTCCGCGCTCTCCATACTCTTCTCCGAAATAGAGCATAAAAGGATTCTGTTGCATGAGCATGGATGCCATCATAGCAGGGACTCCGCGACGGGCTTCGCCTGCAAAGAATGTGCTTGCAATACGTTGTTCGTCGTGGTTTTCCAAGAAGTACAACATGTGTTGACGAATATCGTCTGTTTGTTGCCAGGCAGAAGTAATTGCCGAGGTAGCAGCCTGTCCGGTTATGACGGCGCGCATCGTATCATACATGCCTACTTTGTCGTAGAGTAAGTCAAAGCCGGCTGAAATATAACTACGATATAATGACGGATTATATACCTCACCGATGAACTGTATGTCGGGATATTGTTCTTTTACCGCTTTTGTAGCATAGCTCCAAAATGCTGCCGGCACCATCTCAGCCATGTCGCAACGGAAACCGTCTATACCTTTGGCTGCCCAGAACAAGAGGATGTCGGTCATTTTCTTCCAGGTATTGGGCATGGGATTGTCGTACAATACTCCACCTGCGTAATAGTCAACACCATAATTGAGTTTTACCGTTTCATACCAGTCATTCCTCCCTGGCGCATTGTCAAAATGGTCGTTGCCCGTGGCTTTGGCAGGATATTCTTCGTAAGGTGTTGCTTCGCCGTGATAAAGGTCAAAACAAGGCACGAAAGCTTGTCCTGGACAGTAATAGAAATTGTTATCTACCGGGTCGAAGCCTCTATCCACATGATCGTCTTCTCCAAGGTCGCTAACATTTGCTGGCTTGCAAATGGAATGATACTGGCGTGCAACGTGGTTGGGCACAAAATCGATAATCACTTTGAGACCAGCCTCGTGGGTGCGCTGAAGCAAGGCTTCAAACTCCTCCATTCTGTGGTCAACATCTGTTGCGAGATCTGGATCAACATCATAATAATCGGCAATAGCGTATGGCGAACCGGCACATCCTTTCACAACTGCAGGATGTTGTTTTGGGATTCCATATGCTGAATAATCTGTCCTCGTCGCATGACGAATAACCCCCGTGTACCAGACATGAGTAATGCCCATTCTTGCCCATCGGTTCAATACCTTTGGGGTGAAATCATCCATTTTTCCGCAACCATTCTCTTCAATGGTTCCGTTCATGTGACGGGTGATACAACGATTGCCGTAAAGGCGAGTAAAAACTTGATAGATAACCTGTTTACCTGTCATAAAGATTTAACGAGTAAAGATAATAGGCGCAGGTATAGCCCACGCCTATTATTTATTTAATTCTGTTTTAGTATCATTAGGATTAAGCAATGCCATGAGCACTTACTTCCTTATTGATTTTTGCAATCATACCCTGAAGGGCTTTACCTGGACCGCACTCTGTAAAATCGTCTGCGCCAACGGCAATCATGTTCTGCACAATCTGTGTCCAACGAACCGAACTTGTCAGCTGAGCAATCAGGTTTTGCTTGATTTCAGCAGGATCGGTATGTGGCTTGGCATCTACATTCTGATAAATGGGACATTTGGGAGCGGTAAACTCAGTTTTCTCGATAGCGGCCTGAAGTTCGTCCTTAGCAGGCTGCATCAATGGAGAGTGGAATGCACCACCCACCTTCAAAGGCAGAGCACGCTTAGCGCCGGCGGCTTTCAGCTGTTCGCAAGCCTCGTTGATGGCTTCGATATTACCAGAGATTACCAGCTGTCCGGGGTTGTTATAGTTGGCAGGAACCACAACACCCTTACCCATCTTGCTTACTTCTTTGCAAATGGCTTCAATCTTATCGTCGGGCAAACCGATGATGGCTGCCATGGTAGAGGGCTGAGCCTCACAAGCTTTCTGCATAGCCATGGCACGAGCATAAACCAGTTTAAGACCATCTTCAAAGCTCAATGCTCCAGCAGCAACAAGTGCCGAGAATTCGCCAAGAGAGTGTCCTGCAACCATAGCTGGTTGGAATGCGTCTCCCATGCAGATGGCAGAAATAACAGAGTGAAGGAAAACGGCGGGTTGCGTTACCTTGGTCTGTTTGAGGTCTTCGTCAGTACCTTCAAACATAATGTCGGTTATACGATAGCCAAGAATCTCGTTGGCTTTTTCAAAAAGTTCTTTTGCTTTAGGATTGTTGTCGTAGAGGTCTTTGCCCATTCCTACGAATTGAGCTCCCTGACCGGGAAATACAAATGCTTTCATTTTCTTATATATTTTTATTATGGAATTCTTTCCGCGTGCAAAGGTACGAATAAGCGAGGGAAAAACCAAACTTATTTGAGTTTTTCCGAGCGGAAGTACCTAAAATCCGAAGGATTAAAGGTACGAATAAGCGAGCAGAATCCAAAAGAAAAACACATTTTCTTTTTGGATTATCGAACGAAAGTACCCAAGAGACAACAGTCTCAGAGGTACGAATAAGCAAACAAAACCTTTTATCTTCGAGTTGCATTCGGGATTCGTTCAGGTAATCGTCCTCAACTTTGTTAAGTCAAATGATCCGTTCGAGATTTTCCGTGAAAAAAGCGAAGAACAGAAATCGCGTAACATGTCCCAAGAAGCTCCCAAGTAAATCCCAAGTAAGTCCCAAAATCATGTCCACAACAATAGGAACATGATAGGACCATATAGGTAAGAACTGCCGATGTGCTAACCTTATTATATTATGAGATAAAAAAAGCAGATAAAAGTCTTTGAACACCAAACATAATTGAATAATTTGAATCTCTATCAGATTATTTTTGTTGAAATAGTTTGGAAATCTCAAATATATTGATTACTTTTGCAGCCGATATTAATCATTCCCTTGTTTCCATTCGAGAAACAATAGTATTGCGACAAATTCCTGTCGCACACATTCATACCAAGAATACTTAGAAATAAATATGTACTTAAAAGAAGATTTGGAAAAAATGGAAATCTCTCAACTTATGGAGATTGCCCATGAAGTAGGTGTAAAAGTGTCACCTGACGATTCTTTGGAAAGCGTAATCTATGCCATACTCGATAAACATGCCATAGATTCTGCTGCGGAGTCTGTGGCTAACACCAAACGCAAACGCACACGTATAGCTAAAAAAGAAAAAGATAAAGTATATACTGTCAGCGGAAAAGACGGAGAAAACCTTGATACAAAGCCTGCAAAACGCGAGAAGAAACCTTCTCTCGACACACTCCTTGCTACTGCCGCACAACAAGCTATTCCCACAGAAGAAAATGACAACAGCGAAACCATTGCACCACAATCTATAGAAACAGCAAAAGATGCTGAAACAGAAACAGCACCTGTGGAAAAGGCAGAAAAAGAAGCTACAGATAAGCCTGCTCCTAAAAAACGAGGAAGGAAATCGAAAAAGGAACTCGAAGCTCTCGAACTGGAAAAGGCTGCAAAAGAAGCGGCCCTTATTCAGCAACAACCCGAAACTAACGAGCCCCAAGAGCAGATTGAAAACGTAGACCCCAATACTGTTGCACAAGAGGAGCCTGTGACAGAACCACAGTCCGAAGCTCAGAACATGGAGCAAAACAATAACACAGACTACAACGAAGGTCCAATGACAGAAGATGATGTTTGGAGTGGAGACCCAGGAGACGGTACTGATTTTATTACCGTTGTCGACCTGCCCATAGAAGACCAAGAGGCACTACCTTCACTCGACATCTTCGACAGACCCATCAGCAGTAACGCCCCAACAGCCAGCACTTTTGTTGCACCACAACAACCTGCACAGGATAAATACGACTTCGACGGTATTATCTCTGGTAACGGAGTACTCGAAATACTACAAGATGGATACGGCTTCCTTCGTTCAAGCGACTACAACTACCTTTCATCACCCGATGATATTTACGTAAGTCCACAACAAGTAAAAGGCTATAGTCTCAAAACAGGCGACGTGGTGGAATGTACCGTAAGACCACCGCACGATAACGAGAAATACTTTGCTTTAACAGAAATAAAAAGCATCAACGGAAGAAACCCACAAGAGGTCAGAGACCGCGTAAGCTTCGAACATCTCACCCCACTCTTCCCCGATGAAAAATTCAACCTCTGCGGCAATAGCGCCACCACAAATCCAAGTGTACGCATCGTTGACCTCTTCTCACCTATAGGAAAAGGACAGCGCGCACTCATAGTGGCACAGCCAAAGACAGGTAAGACAGTACTGATGAAAGACATTGCCAACGCAATAGCAGCCAACCATCCAGAGGCTTACATCATGATGCTCCTCATTGACGAAAGACCTGAGGAAGTCACAGACATGAGCCGTACTGTCAACGCAGAAGTAATTGCATCTACCTTTGACGAACCAGCGGACAGACATGTAAAAATTGCCGGTATCGTACTGGAAAAAGCAAAAAGAATGGTTGAATGTGGACACGACGTAGTAATTTTCCTCGATTCCATCACAAGATTGGCACGTGCCTATAATACCGTAAGTCCTGCATCAGGAAAGGTACTCACAGGTGGTGTTGACGCCAACGCACTACAGAAACCAAAGCGCTTCTTCGGAGCTGCACGTAATATAGAAAACGGAGGTTCACTCACTATTATAGCCACAGCTCTTACAGATACGGGCTCAAAAATGGATGAGGTAATCTTTGAAGAATTCAAAGGAACCGGTAACTCCGAATTACAACTCGACCGCACATTGGCCAACAAACGCATATTCCCTGCTGTCAACCTCGTCCTCTCTTCTACCAGACGCGACGACTTGTTGCAGGATCCAACCACACTCCAGCGTATGTGGATTGTACGCAATTTTATTGCAGACATGAATCCTCTTGAAGCCATGAATACCATGCGAGACCGCATAATTAAAACCATGGACAACGAGGAATTCTTGGCCACAATGAATGGATAACCTTTAAATCATCCCAATAATTACAACTATGCAAAGAGACAACACGATTTTCGAGCTCATCGAAAAAGAGCATCAGCGCCAACTCAAAGGCATCGAACTGATTGCGTCAGAAAATTTCGTCAGCGAACAAGTGATGGAAGCCATGGGCAGCTATCTGACAAACAAATATGCTGAGGGCTACCCTGGACACCGATACTATGGTGGCTGTCAGGTCGTGGATGAAGTAGAACAACTCGCCATCGACCGTGTTTGCAAACTCTTCGGAGCTGAATACGCCAACGTACAACCCCACTCAGGAGCACAAGCAAACGCAGCAGTACTACTCGCCGTACTGAAACCAGGTGATACATTCATGGGCCTTAACCTGGCTCACGGCGGTCACCTCTCACATGGCTCACTCGTCAATACCAGCGGTATCCTCTACAAACCCGTAGGATACAATCTTGATGAGAAAACTGGACGTGTAGATTACGATGAAATGGAGCAATTAGCACTCGAGCACAAGCCAAAACTCATCATCGGTGGCGGATCAGCATACAGCCGCGAATGGGACTACAAGCGCATGCGCGAAATCGCAGATAAAGTCGGGGCTTTGCTCATGATCGACATGGCACACCCAGCAGGTCTCATCGCCGCAGGACTCCTCGAGAACCCGGTGAAATGGGCTCATATCGTAACCTCTACCACACATAAAACCCTGCGCGGTCCACGCGGAGGTATCATCTTGATGGGTAAAGACTTTGAAAACCCATGGGGACTCAAAACGCCTAAGGGTGTCACCAAAATGATGTCACAACTGCTCAATTCAGCAGTATTCCCTGGACAGCAAGGCGGTCCTCTGGAACACGTTATTGCTGCTAAAGCAGTAGCTTTTGGCGAAGCACTACAGCCAGAGTTCAAAGAGTGGGCCAAACAAGTACAAAAGAATGCCAAGGTATTGGCTGAAGAACTCATCAAGCGTGGTTTCACCATCGTAAGCGGCGGTACAGACAACCACTCTATGCTCGTTGACCTGCGTACAAAATATCCCGATTTGACCGGTAAAGTAGCAGAGAATGCCCTCGTTGCTGCAGATATCACAGTCAACAAGAACATGGTACCATTCGACAGCCGTTCTGCCTTCCAGACATCAGGTATTCGCCTCGGCACTCCTGCCATCACTACACGTGGTGCAAAAGAAGACTTAATGGTAGAAATTGCCGCTTTCATCGAAGAAGTACTCAACGATCCCGAAAATCCAGAAGTTATTGCAAGTGTTCGCAAACGCGTCAACGAACGCATGAAGGAATATCCACTCTTTGCCTACTAAACTATTGAAAAGCAAGAGGTTTTAACCCTTCAAACAACTAAATACAAAGCAGTTCTGCTGACATCAAAAGTCACGCAGAACTGTTTTTTTTATCAGAAACATGAAAAATAATGTTGAGCAAACCTCGTGCTCTCCATTTTTTTTCGTATCTTTGCAAACAGAAAGAGAATGGCCGTATCGGTTCGATAGGGATACTCATCAAATTACTATGAAAACAGGGCGTATTTCCTGTACAATGGCGGGCCACAACTCCTAAGGAGCAGTTTGGCAACAGACCAGTGGATTACAAAGGCAGGAGAACCCCATATCTTCTAAGAAAGGAGTTTTCATCACATCACCGGTGCGGCCTCTTTTTTCTTTTTCATCAAAATAATCAAAGAAATATTAAACCAACATTAATAATATGTTTTCCGGAATAATCGAAGAAACCGCAACAGTTATTGATATCATACGCGACCGCGACAATATCGACTTAAAATTACGTTGTCCGTTTACTAACGAGTTAGGTATCGACCAAAGTGTAGCACACAACGGAACATGCCTTACCGTAGTAGCCATTGACAACGATTGCTACACGGTAACAGCCATGAAAGAAACGTTAGAGCGCACCAACTTAGGACTACTTCACATAGGCGACAAAGTCAATGTGGAACGATCGATGATGATGAACGGACGTCTCGACGGACATATTGTACAAGGACACGTCGATCAAACCGCTGTGTGCATCGCAAAAGAAGACGCCAACGGCTCTACCTATTTTACTTTTGAATACCAAGAAAACCAAGAAATGGCTCTCAATGGCTATTTTACAGTAGATAAAGGCTCGGTTACCGTCAATGGTGTATCCCTTACAGTTTGCAACCCTACCGCCAACAGCTTTCAGGTAGCCATCATCCCCTACACCTTTGAACATACCAATTTTTGTAATATCGAAAAAGGAAGTGTTGTCAATATTGAGTTTGACATTATAGGCAAATACATCGCACGGCTACAACAGTTGAAATAACAAAATTCACAGCAGACCACACCTATAATATAAGGTGTAAGACCACAAAAATAGCACAAAAAATACTGATTATCAAAAAAAAACGAAAATATATTTCCGTTTCACGCTGAAAATCAGTATCTTTGCACTCCGAAATAAAAATTATAATCACAGAAAGAAAATAAAATCGTTAGAAAACATGACGAAAGCAGAAATTATCAACAAGATTGTCCTTGAAACAGGAATCTCGAAAAAAGATGTTGCAGGCACCATTGAAGCATTCATGGAAGAAATACGCCAGAGCATGTCAGTGAGAAAAGAAAACGTATATCTCAGAGGTTTCGGTACATTTACCGTTAAACACCGTGCCCAGAAAACTGCACGCAACATTTCCAAGAACACCACTCTTGTTATCGATGCACACGACTTCCCTGCATTCAAGCCTGCAAAGAGCTTTATCGCCAAAATGAAATAATTATAACAACAACTTAATTTATACACATTATGCCAAACGGAAAGAAAAAGAAGGGCCACAAGATGGCTACTCACAAGCGTAAGAAAAGACTGCGCAAGAATCGTCACAAGAGCAAGTAAGCCATAAGCATATAAGCTCAACGAGAAAAATGAAAGGAGTGTACCGAGAAAATGTCGAGTGCCGACAATTCTCAGTACACCCCTTTCTGTATTTCAAAATACAAATACAAAAAGTTATTAAGAATGACAAGTGAAGTTATCATTGACGTACAACAGAAAGAAATCTCCATTGCACTTCTCGAAGACAAGAACTTGGTAGAATACCAAAACGAAAAGCGTGAGATGTCGTTTTCTGTAGGCAATATCTATCTGGGAAAAGTACACAAACTCATGCCCGGACTCAACGCATGCTTTGTCAATGTCGGTTCGGAACGCGACGCTTTCTTGCATTATCTTGACTTAGGAACACATTACTGTTCGTACGAGAAATACCTTAAACAAGTACAAAGCGACAGAAGAAAACTCTTCCCCATCTCTAAAGCTACACGACTGCCAGACTTACCCAAAGAAGGAAGCGTGCAAAATACGCTGAAGCCTGGTCAGGAAATTCTTGTCCAGGTGGTGAAAGAACCCATTTCAACCAAAGGACCACGACTTACCTGCGAGTTAAGTTTCGCGGGACGATATATGGTACTGATGCCTTTCCAAGACAAAGTATCAGTTTCCACAAAAATCAAAAAAGGAGAAGAAAGAGCCAGACTCAAACAATTGGTTCAGAGTATAAAACCAAAAAATTTCGGAGTTATAGTCAGGACATCAGCAGAGGGAAAACGTGTCGCAGAACTTGATGCAGAACTGAAACAACTGTTAAAACGATGGGATGAAGCCATAGAAAATGCACAGAAGGCCACAACATCGCCACAACTCATACACGAAGAAACAGGTCGTGCAGTAGCTTTGCTACGCGACCTGTTTGATCCTACTTACGACGGAATCTACATCAACGACAAAGAGGTATTTAAGCAAATCAAGAACTATGTCGAGATTATTGCCCCAGACAAGATAGATATTGTCAAGCTCTACACAGGAAGCGTCCCCATTTTCGACAATTTCAACGTAACCAAACAGTTGAAGTCATCATTCGGCAAAACTGTCAACTACAAACGAGGAGCCTATCTGATTATTCAGCATACAGAAGCCATGCACGTGGTGGATGTAAACAGCGGAAACAGAACAAGGGCTGAAAACGGACAGGAAGCCAATGCACTCGAGGTAAATCTCGGAGCGGCCGATGAATTGGCAAGACAATTGCGACTAAGAGACATGGGAGGTATCATTGTTGTCGATTTCATCGACATGAATTTGGCAGAAGATCGACAATTGCTCTACGAAAGAATGTGTAAGAACATGCAGAAAGATCGTGCAAGACACAACATTCTTCCGCTTAGCAAATTCGGCCTCATGCAAATTACACGACAACGTGTACGCCCTGCTATGGATGTGAATGTGGAAGAGGTGTGCCCAACATGTCTCGGAACAGGAAAAATCAAGTCCTCAATACTCTTTACCGACCAATTGGAAAATAAGATTGACCAGCTGGTCAACAAGATTGGAATCAAGCAATTCACCCTCCATGTCCATCCCTATGTGGCAGCATACATCAATCAAGGAATGATTTCCATGAAGCGTCGCTGGCAAATTAAATATGGACTTGGAGTGCGCATAATCCCTTCGCAGAAACTGGCATTCCTGCAATACGAGTTCTATGACAAAAAAGGCCATTTCATCGACATGCGCGAAGAAGTGGAAAGTAAAAACTAAACAACAGACACAATATCATTTCTTATGCTTTTACTGAAAATCGTATTCTGGTCAGCTATAGCGCTGGTATTTTATACCTACTTCGGATATGGAATCTTACTTTATATCATAGTCGGAGTGAAACGGCTTTTAAGTAAAGGCAAAAAGGAACAGACGAAACTGCCGGAAGACAACAAGCTTCCTGAAGTGACGCTGATGATATGTGCATACAACGAACAGGATATTGTCAACGACAAAATGAACAATACGTTGGCAATCGATTATCCGAAACTAAAAACCGTATGGGTTACAGACGGATCGGATGACGATACCAACCTAAAGCTGTCTTCCTACGACGTGAAGGTGATATTTTCACCTGAGCGTCGTGGAAAGACCGCAGCACTTAATCATGGCTTGGCATTGGTTGATACAGAACTTGTAGTGATGACAGACGCTAATACCATGCTCAACAGCAATGCCATACGCGAAATCGTGAAATGCTTTCTTGATCCAAAAGTAGGATGCGTAGCAGGAGAAAAGCGTGTTGCTGCCAACGAGCAAGGCCCACAACAAGCAGCAGCTCAAGGTGAAGGCCTCTACTGGAAATATGAAAGCAAACTTAAACAACTTGACAGCGAACTCTATTCAGCCATGGGAGCTGCAGGCGAGCTTTGTGCCATTCGCCGCTCTCTATACGAACCCATGCCAGAGAACGCTTTGCTTGATGATTTTGTCATGTCGTTGAGAATGCTGATGCAAGGCTATCGTATTGCTTATACTCCAAAAGCCTATGCACTTGAGCACGGATCTGCCAATTTAGCAGAAGAAGCCAAAAGAAAAAAACGTATTGCAGCAGGTGGACTACAGAGTATCTGGTGGCTTCGTCAACTCATGAATCCCCTACGCTATCCCATAGCTTCTTTTCAGTTTGTTTCACATCGTGTACTCCGTTGGACCATTACCCCTTTCGCACTTTTCTGTTTGATTCCACTTAACATTGCCCTTGTCTTGATGAAAGCAGGCATGGTTTACAACGTGATTTGGATATTGCAGATAGTTTTCTATCTTGCAGCATTGTGTGGCTATATGCAAGAACTCAATGGAAAGAAGAACAAATTTCTATATATCCCTTGCTACTTTGTATTTATGAACCTGAATGTATTCTACGGAATATCTTATCTTCAATCACATAAGAATAGTGGAAAATGGGAAAAAAGCAAACGCGCTTAAAATATATACTCCCCAGGTTTGGCGGAATAAAAAAAAAATTATATCTTTGCAGAAGTATATTACAAACAAGAACTAATTACATCTTGAAAAATTAAATATTATGAACCAAGATGAACGCAAAGAGCTTATAGCAAAGATAAACGAAGCAAATTCCAGAGCTGATGCTGCTGAAATCAAATTTTTGAGTCTCCAGAAAAAGATAGGCGAATATGAAGCAAAAGCAAAAGAGGCCGAACGGGCAAACCGCATGAAATCGTTGTTTTTGGCCAATATGAGCCATGAAATAAGAACACCGCTCAATGCAATCGAAGGTTTCTCAAGAGTCATGTGTGAAACTGAATCACAGGAAGAACGCATGAAATACATGGAGATTATTGAGAGCAACAATTCGCGTTTGCTGACACTTATCAATGAAATTCTTGACCTTTCACGAGTAGAAGCCGGAGAAGTTTCGATAAAGAAGTCGTTAACAGACCTCAACGAACTTTGTAGAACACTCAACAACACATTCAAGTTTAGATGTCCTGATACTGTCAACATGGTGTGGGAAGAACCTAATATGACTGTCATGCTCAATACTGATGGTAACCGTATTTCGCAGGTATTCTCAAACTTAATCAGCAACGCTCTGAAGCATACCACACAAGGTAGCATTTCTTATGGATACAGACTGATTAACGACGGGCAAGACGTAGAATTTTATGTGAGCGATACCGGTTCAGGTATTGACCCACAAGACATAGACAACATTTTCAAGACCTATGTTTCGAAAGATGCCGACTTTATTCAAAACGGATTTGGCCTCGGTTTGCCTTTAAGCAAGATTATTGTAGAAAAACTCGGAGGAACCATCAGCGTATCTTCCAAGCTCGGCCAAGGTTCGACCTTCCGCTTTACAATACCTTTCGATGGATCAGTTGGAGGACTTGCCAAAAACTCACGCATCACCACTAATTCGCGAACCATACGAGTTAGTACACATGGCAATTTGCAAGATGCTCCACTTATTCTCGTTGCAGAAGATGAAGACAACAACTATGAGCTGGTTAAGGTCGTGCTTTCCAAACGCTATCGCTTGCTACGCGCCCACAATGGAATAGAAGCCGTAACATTTTGTGAAGACGAGCATCCCGACCTTATTCTCATGGACATCAGAATGCCGGAAATGGATGGACTCGATGCCACTCGAATCATCAAAGAAGTAAATCCAGACGTACCCATTATTGCCCTCAGCGCCTATGCCTTTGAGGAAAATATAAGAGAGGCCCAAGCTGCAGGATGCAACGGATTTCTTTCAAAGCCATTCCGCGTGGAAGACTTGTTGGATAAGATTCACAACTATTTGACCGAATAAGTTTATTATAAATCTTTTGACACAAATTATATGGGAAAACTTGCTGTTTATCGCTATGTGGCTATGATGTTTCTTATAATGCAGATTATAGTATCTATCTTCACGATTCTCGGTTTGTTTGGAGGAAACTATTCGCCAGTAGGAAATAATGCAAAGGCAATGATAGTTTATATCTTGCCCCTGCTCATCCTTGCCAACCTACTATTGTTGGTATATTGGTTGATTAAACGGAACTGGCTGTTGACATTTGTACCAATCATCACATTACTTTGTTGCATTCCCTATATTGGTACGCTAGTCCAATTCCGGTCTGACAACACCAAAGCGGTTGCAGCTCAAGACGGTTTAACTATCGCCACATACAACGTTGCCATGTTTGGAAGGGAGACATCAGGTTTCATCTCTCAAGACATCTTGGCAGAAATGAAAAACCAAAAAGTAGATGTGCTTTGTTTTCAGGAGTATCTTGATGCAAGTGGCGATAAGAAAGTGTCTGATTCATATAAGAACTACTTTCCTTACAAAGCTTATGGACGTGATGATATGATCATCTACAGCCGCTATCCAATCCGTAAAACGGATAAGATTCTCTTTGAATATTCCAACAATAGTGCCATGTGGGCAGACATAGAGGTAAACGGAAAAATCATCCGCGTTTATAATGTTCACCTGCAGACAACAGGTATCAACGGCACACTCCATCAAGTTGCCAAAGCTAACTATCACGGAATAAATGTAGATAAAAGTTCTATTTTGCGCGCCATTTATGGCAATTACACTTTAGGTCTGATGATTCGTTCAGGCCAATCGATGACTATAGCTAACAATATGCGACAGACAGAACACCCACGTATCATCTGCGGCGACTTTAACGATGTGCCCTACTCTTATGTGTATAAGACACTTTTAGGCAACATGGTTGACGGATTCAAAGAATGTGGTTTCGGCTGGATGAGTACCTTCCGTGGTGGAAAGAAAAGTGTCCGCATTGACTACATCTTCCATGATGAGATGCTCAAAGGTCTTACCTATTACAAACGTGAGCTTACATACTCTGATCACTATCCCGTATTTATGAAAATTGCTTTATAGAATAATTTCCTATATACAAACTGGCAGTACTACACAGACATCCCTATAGTACTGCCGGTTTTGTATTTTATCCCTTCATTAAATATTCCACATACTCATTATCGATAATTATAAATCTGCCGGTTCCTCTTCAAAATGACCTTCACGATTGATATGGAATTTACGACTTTCTTTCCATTCAAAATCAGCATCCGGCTTATTGTCCGAACGAAAGAAGCGCATTAATGTCACTTCGTAACGGCTCGTCACAGAATATTCAAGTTTCATACTTCCAATTTCACCATTCAGATCACCATCGGCACGTTCGTAAATGGTCAACCGGTCTTGCATGACGTTATCGTGATCAAAAACACAAAGGTATAAAGTTGGTGGAGTTATAGAATCCATACGCTCTGCCAACAGTACCATATTAAAATGAGGGGTTGGTGGAAGAATCGCAGCTTTGAGTTTCTGGTCTCCCTCACACCCCATACTACTATTGAATAGTTTTGGAACAGGCGTCATCTGGGGAAGATATTCCACAAACTCAGGGGTATAATACAAAGGCAACGCAATCATAGAAAGACTGTCGAAAAATACAGTCAAAGGTTCACGGTTATCGGGTACAGGCAACATAGCTTTCGTGGTTTCCGCTTTTTTAATACTGTCTATCTTACGCTGATACTCCGCCATTCGATTGTGATTGCGACAACCGAACGCCATCATCAGTAAGACAGCACTTACCCAAATTATAGATTTCTTCATCATGAATGCAAATGTAGCAATTTTTTTTCAATCTATTCTGTTTTCTAACAAGAAATTACTAAATTTGCGCCATTATGATGAAAACGTTCAATTGCAGAAGGAACTTTTTTCTATTGTTCCTATTCCTGATAACAGCAATTTCTACAGTTGCCAATGGTCAGCATTTCCAAACGTCAGGTCCTGGCGAGTGGGTAAATTCCACGCGACTATATGTTTCGCAATTAAAATCCCTTACCGCTATTGTGAATGACAATTGGCAAACGTTGCCCCTACTCCATCTTCATGCAACAAACGAAAGAATGACAGTTGGCTTTGATGAAATGTCTCACGAAGTCCACGACTACATTTGCAGACTGGAACGGTGTGAACCCGACTGGACTACTTCTCAATTTGTTTTTGAAAACGACTGGATGCAAGGATTCTCAGAATTTCCGATATTGGATTACCAACATTCCATCAATACCACCATCGACTATACACACTATACGATTACGATTCCCAACGAACAATGTCAGATTACGATGAGTGGAAACTACCGATTAAGAATATTCGACAGGAATCATCGCCTTGATCAACCCGTAGCAGAAGTTTGCTTCATGGTTGTTGAACCGAAGGCTAAGGTAGCCTTGACTATGACAACCATTACCGATAAGGACGTAAACGGAAAACATCAGCAGATTTCTGCGACCTTAGAATATCCATCACTTAATATTTCCGATCGAGAACGACAGTTATATACCGTTATGATGCAGAACTGGCATTGCCCACGAATCAACGTTCCTCCTACATATCAAATGAAAAGCGGAATGAAATGGGACCACGATGAAAACTACATTTTCTTGGCAGGCAACGAATATCACAAGTTTGAAATACTTGCCACCAGCCACCCAACAATGGGCATAGAACGTATCGAATGGAATGGCCATCAATATGACGCATATCTCCATCCCGATGTTCCCAGACCGTTCTACCTAACCGATGAAGCCGCTAAAGGTTTTTCACTTGTTCGTAATAGCGACCGACAGGAAGATGATGTAACGTGCGACTATGTTTCTGTAAACTATCAATTACAAGCCCCCTATCATGGCAACAGATACATTTTTGGGCAATGGACCAATTCGTCAGACAGTCGAGACTATTTGATGTACTATGATAATACCACATCATCATATCATGCAACTATCATGCAGAAACAAGGCTATTATTCCTATATCTATGTTGATGATAAAGGTCTTCCGGCAGAAACAGAAGGAAATTTCTTCCAAACAAGCAATAGCTACCAGATGCTCGCATATTATCGTCCTATAGGTGGACGAACATGGCTTTTAGTCGGCTTTTGCGAATTATTATCAAGATAGTCTTGTTGTTTTAAGAACATTCTTCCTTTGTTCTGTCCTATAGGCTATTGGAGTACATTGATAGCGATGATAGAAACATGCAATAAAGTAGTTTGCCGATACGAAACCACACATTTTGGCAATTTCAGGAATACCCATTGTAGATTCACTCAGCATCTTCTTTGATGTTTCAAGGCGTAGCGATATCAAGAAATGGATTGGGTTTTTATGGCTGTTAGCCATTACCATTTTCGAAAGTTCCACTTCGTCCACTTCAGCCTTTTCAGCCAATCGTCTGAGCGAAAGATGTTCGTTGTGATCGATGAGCAGATGAGGCATGATTTTCAACATCATTTGCTCGAACATATATTCTCCTACATCCCCCTTGTCATCCGCGGCACCATTATTGTTTAATGGCTCAAGTACAGAGTTCTCATGTTGTTTACAGCGTTGCACAAATGTTTTCAATCGTTTCATTACCTGCGCTTCAACATTAATCCATTTCACGCGCATACGAATATATTTGTTGTACACCATTAGGTTGCCTACAATCAACACACACAGCGTCAATCCTAAAAGGACATATATGATAGTGGTGCGCCACCATGGCTCTTTCACGTAAATATGCCACACGTATGGTTTTTCTGTCCAATACTCAGGACTCATAGATGCTTGTAGCTCCACTTCATAATGTCCGGGGCTTATTCCCGACAAAGGTAAATGCAAAGCGCCTTTCTTATCCACCAATCCCCTTCCGTTGTAGGTTGATAAAACGGTCCATTCGTTATATGGTTCACATCCTTTTACGCGTACTCTATAATAGGTCTGAAACGGACGAAAATAGTTCAGACTGACAAACATCAACGTAATAGAGTTTTGGTCATAATTGAAGTACATATCACGTGTACGCGAGATAGCTACATCGGTTACTACGTTATCATTAAACCGCTCTCCCGGATGCACTTCATGACCATTCATCAGGATTTTGCACATTTGGGGAGTTAACCGGATTTTTTTGATTGCCTGTGTGTGGAACTTGTCAGGATGGAATGTCACCATGTGGTCAAGCGACTTGAAAATGATGGTACCGTCCGCCAGCTTGAGACTTGCTCCTTCTGTAAACGCTTCGTCAGGTACGTTATCTATTCCTGCAAAGTACTCAATATGCTTGACTTTGTTGTTCTTGACATCTATATGTGCTATACCATAACTTGTACTAACCCAAATATTGTGGTTGTTGTCTTCTATCACAGCACGTATTACCTCATTGGCAAGCCCATCCTTGTAGCCATACTCTATAGTCTTTGCATTAGGTCTCATAAGACGTATTCCGCTATAGGTTCCTTGCCAAGTCCATCCTCTGCTATCTACAAACGAGCAAGTGATTGTTGGAGGCAGATTTTTTGTATTGGTTTTAATCGCTTTAGCCATCTGGGACTCGTAGCGTTTAAAAAAATCGGTATTGGTTCCGTATTGTTGTATAGGCGACGCATATGGTTTGCAATAGAGTAATCCTCTGTGTTTACTTCCAAGCCACATACCGCCTTGTTTATCGAAGGTAAGGGCATTAATGTCAGGAACCATTCGTTGACCGTTGTCTAATGTGATTTCAGCATGGTGTTTTGTTTCTTCAGTTGCCAGGTTATATGTCCAATAACCTTCTACGCATGCAATATAGAGTTTGTTATCATGAACGACCATAGAGTTTAGACTGTAAGGAGTTTGGAGAATTGTTTTGGCACTCCGCTTCTTAACATCTAAATAAAGCAAAATTGATTTATTGACTCCTGTACGAATCTGAAAAATACCTTGTTCGGTTTTACACAAGACGCTGGTTGCATTGTAGCGTTTGCCAGCTTCTGCTGTCAAAGTATGTATCGTGTATAGTATTTTTTTTGTGTTAATATCATACACATCTACATCGCCATTGTTATAAAAGAGAAATAGCCGATTTTCAAAACGGGAAATATCCTGCAAAGGGTAACGCTTGATTTTAAGCGTACACTTCGTGTGAATGTTGACCAATTTGTCTCCCAACACCACCCAAACGGTAGCTGTCTCGTCAGCAAATAAGTCATCTACCTTGTTTTTGATACCATAAGAGTTGAACACGCCTTGTACATCATCGATAAACTCTTCTTTTCTTAGATCCACACATGTGACACGATGGGTGTCTTTAACCCAGAGATGCTGATTATTATCAAAATAGACATGCGAATAACCTGTGTATTTTGCCAAGGGATAGACATTAGACGGCTGTGGGTCTATATGTGTGAATGTCACGCCATCAAAGAAGTTCACGTGACCAAGTGTGGTGAGGATGATGCGGCCCGTTGTCGTGCAACTAATCGTCTGCGCACTATTATCTATCATGCCGTGTGACGAGGTATAAACCCTGAACACCCGATCTGCTTCGTTTGCTTTGGTATAAAATGGTTCAAAAAACAGCATTAATGCTATTATCACACAGCAAATTATTGTTCGTTTAGTCATTTTCGGTTTAGTAGTCATGTAACTTGTCGCAAAGTTAAGCAAAATGCTTGTGAAAAACAAGTTTTTGAACCGAAAATTGCTTGGTAAGGTACAAAATGCTTGTTATTTTCCACTTCTGTTGATTATTCTACAGATGGCTTTTACCGTAGGGAGCTATTTGGGAGAAACTAGGAAGAAACAAGGGAGGAACTCAGGAGACATTCGGGATGTGCCCGGAATGTGTTCGGGATGCCCCTTGCCATCGGCTGAGATAAATTCGTTACTCAACTATTTAGAAAGCATTATTCTGCAAGCAAAAATAATCCTATGAATATTAAATTCATAGGATCTTTCTTATGTTTTGTCGAGGTGACAGGACTCGAACCTGCGACAGCCTGGTCCCAAACCAGGAACGCTACCAACTGCGCTACACCTCGTTGCTTTATCTAAGCGGGTGCAAAGGTACAAATAATTTGGCAGACAAAAGACTAAAAACAGAAAAATCTTTCGTTTTTAACATTATTTTAAGACTTCAGACCTTTTAGTCTTTCATCTGCCACTTTATTATCCGCTTATTCACTCACTCTACATTGGGTTTACAAAATGCATCCGACGTAAAAAGTGGTAAAAACTGGCTTTCTCTTTTACTTGATAATGCCTTGCTCGACAAATATCTTCTTCAGAATTTCTACAGAGCGCTCCACCTGCTCTTCAGTATGGGTAGCCATGAGTGCATAGCGCACGAGAGTATCCTGAGGTGCACATGCAGGAGGAATAACAGGATTGATGAATACTCCTGCATTAAAGGCAAGTGCTGTTACAAGGAATGTCTTCTCCACATCACGCACATAAAGTGGAATAATAGGACTCTCTGTTTCTCCAATTTCAAAACCTTCTTCCTGGAAACGCTTCAAAGCATACTTCGTTACTTTCCACAAAGCCTCTATGCGCTCTGGCTCTTTCTGCAAGATGTGCAGAGCCTCAAGAGCTGCGGCTGTAGCTGCCGGAGTGTTAGAAGCCGAGAAAATATAGGTACGACAATTATGACGCAGGAAATTGATGGTATCTTTATCTCCTGCAATAAATCCACCAATAGAAGCCAAAGATTTAGAGAATGTTCCCATAATAAGATCTACCTCATCGGTCAAACCGAAATAGTCACAAACTCCACGTCCATGGTCTCCGAATACTCCAATACCGTGAGCTTCATCAACCATGATAGAACAGTTGTATTTATGCTTCAGCTCTACAATTTCTGGAAGTTTAGCCAAATCACCTTCCATCGAGAATACACCATCCACCACTATAAGTTTCACGGCCTCGTGAGGAAGATTCTGAAGCACACGCTCCAAATCTGCCATATCATTATGCTTGTAATGTAGCTGACGAGCAAACGAGAGACGACGTCCATCAACAATACTTGCATGGTCACGATCATCACAGATAATGTAGTCGTTCTTACCCACTACCATTGCCAACACTCCTTGATTCACACTAAAGCCAGTTGACAAGCAGAGGCAGTCGTCTTTATGAACAAACGCCGAGATTTCTTTTTCCAACTTGACGTGAAGATCAAGAGTACCATTAAGAAAACGGCTACCTGCACAGCCTGAACCATATTGATCCAAAGCAGCTTTAGCAGCATCAATGATTCGCTGGTCACCAGTCAATCCTGTATAAGCATTAGAGCCAAACATCAAAACTTTGTGGCCGCCCATTTCTACCTCCGTACCCTGTTTTCCTGTAATTTCACGGAAATAGGGATAAACACCAGCCTCCATAAATTTCTGAGGCTCGCGATAGTTTTTGTATCTTTCTTGTAATTGTCCCATGAGAATAGTTATCTACAGCTGAGCTGTTTTTATTCGTTTCGAACTGCAAAGTTACACAAATTTTATCAAAACGTGCAAAAAAAGAAATATTATTCGTTATTAAAATGTAATTTTATCTATTTTTGCATACTTTTTGAACGATTATTAGTACATTTGCATCGTATGAACGAAAAGAAAAGAATAACATTCATAGTCAATCCCATATCGGGAACGCATGGAAAGGATGCTATTCCTGACATGATTGCCAGCGAAATCGATGCACAACGCTTCGATGTTACTATCCGATTGACCGAACATGCCGGCCATGCTGCATCAATCGCACGCGAGTGTGCAGACAATGGTGCCGACATCGTCGTGGCAGTTGGTGGCGACGGAACCGTCAATGAAGTGGCGCGATCACTCACCCACACAGACACGGCTTTGGGAATCGTGCCCTGCGGTTCTGGAAATGGCCTTGCCCGCCATCTTTGCTTGCCGCTCAATCCACGCAAGGCATTAGGAGTCATCAACCGGGATGTCGTAGAAAGTTTCGACTATGGAGTCATCAACGGACTGCCGTTTTTCTGCACCTGTGGCATGGGATTCGACGCGTTCATCTCACTCAAGTTCGCAGAAGCCGGCAAGCGTGGACCGCTCACCTATATAGAAAATGTGCTAAAAGAAGGTCTGAAATACAAGCCAGAAACCTATGAAGTCACCGACGATACCGGTGCACGAAGCTACAAAGCATTCCTCATTGCCTGTGCCAATGCATCACAATATGGCAACAATGCCTATATTGCACCAAACGCAACCATGAAAGACGGTATGATGGACGTCATCATCATGGAGCCATTTACAGCATTGGAAGCACCACAGATCAGCATCGACCTGATGAACAAGACGCTGACCAACAATTCTAAAATCAAAACCTTTAAGACGCGGTCCATTCATATCCACCGTTCCCAACCTGGCGCCATCCATTACGATGGAGACCCGATCATGACAAGTTCCGATGTCGATGTGCATATCGAACCGGCAGGAATCCGTATCGTCACCAACCCCAATGCCATGGAAGACCCCTGTCAACCCAATCCTTTCCTCAACGCATTCAGCGATTTCTTCAATAATATAAATAATGTTCGCGAGGATATTGAGAAAAGTGGCAGACGTATTCAAGCCATGAACAAACTAATGCTGCGTAAACTATCCAAATTATAAAAAACATGCAATACACCCTTGTCTTCATAGTCCTTGTCTTATGCGTGGGATATATTGCTTGGCACATTTACCGTCAGCTTTCTGACCACGAAAATCCATGTCAAGGCTGCAAAGGATGCGAATTAAGCAAAAAAAACAGGAAAAAATTTGGTTGTTCAAAAAAATAGTATTACCTTTGCACTCGCTTAACAACAAGGTGCCTTGGATGAGTGGCTTAGTCAACGGTCTGCAAAACCGTCTACGGCGGTTCGAATCCGCCAGGCACCTCAAGAGTAAGGTTAACAGAAAGAGAGTCCACAAGACTCTCTTTTTCTATATCATAAAATACTGCACAAGCCACATAGCTTCCACCAGGACATAATCAACCAGTCCACAAAAAAAATGTGTGGCTTATTTTCCTCTTCAGTTTTTACGGGTACAACGAAAATAAACGAAAGAACACAGAAGATTTGCTTTTTAGAAATATTATGCGTATCTTTGTGTATCATTTTGAAAACCACCTGCCCATGAACGGATATTCCATCATCAACGACCCGGTTTTCGGTTTTATAAAAATCGGAAAAGGACTGCACTACGATATCGTGCAACACCAGTTGTTCCAACGCTTGAATCGCATCAACCAACTCGGACTCGCATCTGTGGTATATCCAGGAGCACGACATACACGCTTCCAGCATTCCATCGGCGCCTACCACTTGATGTCAGAAGCAATCAAGTCGTTACTTGAGAAAGGCGTATATATCTTCGACATGGAAGCGGAAGCTGTTCTTGCAGCCATCCTCATGCACGACATCGGTCATGGCCCTTTCTCACATGCCCTGGAGAATACGCTCATCCACGACATATCGCACGAAGAGATTTCCATGATGATGATGGAACGCATGAATGAAGACTTTCATGGCGCTCTCAACCTCGCCATTTCTATCTTCAAAGACGAATACCACAACAAGATATTCCACCAACTCATTTCCAGCCAATTGGACATGGACCGTCTCGACTACCTGCGTCGCGATTCATTCTTTACCGGAGTGACTGAAGGAAACATTGGCAGCGATAGAATCATCAAGATGCTCAACGTGGTGGATGAACAACTCGTGGTGGAGTCGAAAGGTATATATTCAATAGAAAACTACCTGACAACGAGACGTCTGATGTACTGGCAGGTCTATCTGCACAAAACCGCCGTAGGATACGAAAAAGTATTGATCAACACACTACGAAGAGCAAAAGACCTCGTAAGAAAAGGAAATTCCCTTTTCGCCCCTCCCGCCCTCGCCTATTTTCTGAACAACGACATCAGCGCAGAAGACTTCCGGACCCAAAGTGCTGCATTACGCCATTATGCCGACCTTGACGATTGCGATATATGGAGTACACTCAAGGTATGGAGATACAACGAAGACAAAATTCTTTCCACTCTTGCCACAGACATGCTCGACAGAAGACTATTTAAAGTAGAAGTTCTTGAAAACGCTCCTGACAAGCATACTATCAACGAGATACGCAAGAATATTGCAGACACATTAGACATCTCTCTCGAAGAAACTGAATACATGGTATCCGTCGCTGAAATAGGCAAAGATATGTACAATCCAGAAGACGACAGCATCGGTATTCTTTACAAAGACGGTACCGTTAAGGATATTTCAGAGGCTTCAGAAATTCTCAATGTACAACTACTTTCCAAAAAAATACGCAAATATTACCTTTGTTACCAAAGAGTTTGAGAAAAAAATTGTAACTTTGCACCAATTTAATAATATTACAAACAAAAATATGGAGTTTACAGCCAAACAAATAGCCGATTTTATCGGTGGTCGTGTAGAAGGTGACGATAACGCCACTGTACACACTTTTTCGAAAATTGAAGAAGGCACAAAAGGTTCCATTACCTTCTTGTCAAATCCTAAATACACACAGTATATTTACGACACCAAGGCAAGTATTGTTCTTGTCAACAACGATTTGGTTCTGGACCACTCTGTAGAAGCCACACTCATCCGTGTGGAAAATGCTTATGAGTGTGTGGCTAAATTGTTGCAACTCTATGCCGCAAGCATGCCCAAGAAGAAAGGTATCGATCCACTGGCATTCGTTAGCCCAACCGCAAAAATCGGCGCAGATGTATATATTGGCGCCTTTGCATACATTGGAGACGGCACAACAGTTGGCGACAACACTCAGATTTACCCCCATACTGTAGTAGGCGACGGCGTGAGCATCGGCAACGATTGCCTACTCTATCCCAACGTCACCATTTATCAGGGTTGCCGTCTGGGTAACGATGTAACAATCCATGCTGGTAGCGTGATTGGTGCAGACGGATTCGGTTTTGCCCCCAGCCAAGAGGGTTATGATAAGATACCACAAATTGGTATCGTGATCATCGAAGATCATGTAGAAATTGGTGCCAACACATGTGTTGACCGTTCTACCATGGGACAGACCGTACTTCATAAAGGTGTGAAGATAGACAACCTCATCCAGGTGGCTCACAACTGTGAGATTGGTGAGAACACGGTAATGTCTGCCCAGGTTGGCCTTGCTGGTTCTACTAAGATAGGCGCTTGGTGTATGGTAGGTGGACAGGCAGGATTCTCTGGTCATATCCACGTGGCAGACAAGACATTCATCGGCGCACAGGCTGGCGTAATCAGTAACACAAAAGGCAATGGTGAGCAATTGATTGGTTCTCCTGCCATTGAACCAAAGGGATTCTTCAAATCCTCTGCCATTTTCCGTAAGTTGCCCGATATGTATCGTGAACTCAACATGCTTCGTAAAGAACTCGATGAATTGAAAAAACAAAAATAAATATGAAACAGAAAACTTTGAAAGGCAGTTTCTCCCTCTTCGGAAAAGGACTGCACACCGGTCTGAACCTCACCGTGACTTTCAATCCTGCTCCAGAGAATACAGGATATAAAATCCAGCGTATCGACCTTGAAGGGGAGCCTGTCATCGATGCCATTGCAGAGAATGTCGTTGACACCCAGCGTGGCACGGTTCTTGCTAAAGGAGAAGCCCGCGTAAGTACCGTAGAGCATGGTCTTGCCGCCCTTTACGCCTTAGGCATCGACAACTGTCGTATTCAGGTGAATGGTCCTGAATTTCCTATTCTCGACGGAAGTGCTATACAGTATGTCAACAAAATCAACGAAGTGGGCATTGAGGAACAGAATGCGCCGAAAGACTATTACATCATCCGCAAGAAGATTGAGGTAAAAGATGAGCAAAGCGGCTCTACCATCACCATTCTGCCTGACGAAGAATTTTCACTCACAGCCATGTGCTCGTTTGAGTCGAAGTTCATCAACTCTCAGTTTGCAACCCTCGAAAAGATTGAAGCTTTCCCCACAGAGATTGCTGCAGCACGTACCTTCGTCTTTGTAAGAGACATACAGCCCCTGCTTCAAGCTAATCTGATTAAAGGCGGCGACATGGACAATGCCATCGTTATCTATGAGAGAAAGATTAGTCAAGAGCAACTCGACCAACTGGCAGACATGCTTCAGGTGCCCCACCTTAACGCAGAGGATTTAGGATATATTCAGCACAAGCCATTGGTATGGGAGAATGAATGTACACGCCACAAATTGCTTGACATCATCGGCGATATGGCTCTCATCGGCAAACCCATCAAGGGACGTATCATAGCTACCCGTCCAGGCCATACCATCAACAACAAGTTTGCCCGTCAGATGCGCAAGGAGATTCGCAAGCACGAAATCCAAGCTCCTATCTACGATCCCAACGACGAACCGGTGATGGACATCAACAAGATTCGTGAATTGCTGCCCCATCGTTATCCCATGCAACTGGTTGATAAGGTTATCGCCTTAGGAGCCAGCAGCATTGTCGGAGTGAAGAATGTGACAAGCAACGAACCTTTCTTCCAAGGCCACTTCCCCGAAGAACCCGTCATGCCTGGCGTGTTACAGATTGAAGCCATGGCACAATGTGGCGGTCTGCTAGTACTCAACACACTGGAAGAACCTGAGCGCTGGTCCACATATTTCATGCGTATTGACGATGTAAAATTCCGCCAGAAGGTAGTACCGGGCGACACGTTGCTGTTCAAAGTTGACCTGTTGGCACCTGTACGCCACGGTATTTCCAGCATGAAGGGATACATCTTCGTGGGTGATCACGTGGTAGCAGAAGCCACCTTTACCGCACAAATAGTAAAAAACAAATAATAACATCACGGTGTCTGCATACACAAACATATGCAGACCCTCTTAATTTTATAATATATGAATCAGATTCATCCTATGGCTATCGTTGATCCCGAGGCCAAACTCGGTGACAACAATGTGATTGGACCTTTCTGTGTCATTGACAAGAATGTTATCATTGGCGATAACAACAAGCTCTACAACGGAGTCACACTACACTATGGTACACGTTTGGGCAACGGTAATGAGATTTTCCCTGGCGCATCAATCTCCACCAAACCTCAGGATTTGAAATTCAAAGGTGAAGATACAACCTGTGAGATTGGCGACAACAACTCTATCCGCGAGAACGTTACCATCAGCCGTGGTACTGCCTCAAAAGGAAAGACCGTTGTAGGCAACGGCAATCTGTTGATGGAGAATATGCATATCGGTCATGACTGTGAGATTGGCAACGGTTGTATCATTGGTAACTCTACCAAATTTGCAGGCGAAGTCATCGTTGACGACTTTGCCATCATCTCTGCATGCTGCCTGTTCCACCAGTTTATCCATATCGGAAGCTATATCATGTTCCAAGGCGGCTCACGTACCAGCCAGGATATTCCTCCTTTCGTGATTGCAGGTAAGGAACCTGTACGCTATGCTGGCGTCAATCTGATCGGCCTGCGTCGTCGTGGATTCTCCAACGAGACCATCGAGGCCATTCACGACAGCTATCGCATCATCTACTCTAAGGGAATCCTCAAAGAGGGTGTTGCAGAGGCACGTGCCAAATATCCCGACTCAAAAGAGGTCGATTATATCTGCTCATTCATAGAGAACTCCAAGCGTGGAGTAATCCGCTAATATGCATACGTTGATTGTCGTCACCGGTCCTACGGCAGTGGGAAAAACCGCATTGACCATACGTTTGGCCAATCATTTAGGTATTCCCATCATCAATGCCGACTCCCGTCAGATATACCGGGAGATGAGAATCGGTACAGCATCACCGAGCATAGAGCAGCAACAACAAGCACATCATTATTTTGTAGGCACCAAGAGTATTGCAGACTATTATAATGCCTCTATGTATGAGCAGGAAGTGATGCAATTACTCCAAGACGACCATCATCCTTATGCACTCCTATCGGGAGGAAGCATGATGTATATAGATGCTGTCTGCAATGGTATTGACGATATTCCTACCATACGTGATGACGTCAGAAAGGAGATGAAACGTCGTTATACAGAAGAAGGTCTTGAGGCTTTATGTGAAGACCTCAAACGTCTGGACCCAGAACACTATGAGATAGTAGATAAGCAAAACTATCGACGCGTGATACACGCATTAGAAATCTGCTATCAGACAGGGAAGACCTACACATCATTTAGAACACAAGAAAAAAAACAAAGACCCTTCCGTATTATCAAGATAGGACTGAACAGAGACCGTGAACAACTCTATCAACGGATCAACGCGAGAGTTGACGAAATGATGCAGCAAGGATTTTTAGAAGAAGCTGCTGCACTCCGTGAATACCGACATCTCAACGCACTCAATACCGTTGGCTATAAGGAACTGTTTGACTATATGGATGGGCGCTGGTCATTAGAAGAAGCCATAGAGCGTATCAAGGGTAACACCCGTCGTTATGCTCGTAAGCAATTGACCTGGTATAAACGTGACGAAGCCATGAGATGGTTTCATCCTGAAGAAGAAAAAGACATTTTGAAGTATATTGATAATCTATGAAAGAGAGAATCGTTGAGTTTACAGCAAAAGCACGTCAGTGGCTCAAGAAATCATGGCTATGGTATAAAAGCTTGTATCAGGGACGTGCCTGGTACGTGAAAGGTGGTGTAGGATTTGCCTCGTTAATTATAGCCTTCATCTTCTACCTCATCATGGTAGATGTCAATTTTCTGTGGCTCTTCGGCAAGTCACCGTCCTTGAGAGCTATTATGCACCCAAAAACCATACAAGCATCAGAACTATACAGTGCTGACGGTGTCATGATTGGTAAGTATTTCAGCGAAAACAGAACCCCTGTTGCCTACGAAGAGATTAACCCTGTATTCTGGAAAGCTTTGATAGACACAGAAGACGAACGTTTCTACCATCATTTCGGTATTGACTTCCAGGGCGTTTTTGCAGCAGCAAAAGACTTTGTGGTTCACCATGATGCTCGTGGTGCCTCAACCATCACCCAACAGTTGGTGAAAAATATGTTCCGTGTTCGTACTGAGTATTCCACAGGTCTGTTGGGCAACATCCCTGGTGTAAAAATGCTCATCATGAAAAGTAAGGAATGGATTACCGCTGTGAAGATTGAGATGTTTTTCGATAAAAAAGACATCCTCACCATGTATGCTAATACAGTGGATTTTGGGTCCAATGCATACGGCATCAAAACTGCAGCAAAAACATATTTCGGTACCACACCAAAGGAATTGACCCCTGAACAGGCTGCTATTCTTGTCGGTCTGCTCAAGGCTACAACCTATTATAATCCCCGAACCAATCCCGACAATTCCTTCAAACGTCGTAATGTGGTACTCGACAACATGCGTCGACACAAGGATCTGACACGTGAAGCTTACGACACCCTTTCCAAGAAACCTATCCAACTCGACTATAGTGTGGAGAACAATTACGATGGACAGGCACAGTATTTCCGTGAGGCCGTTGCTGATGAACTTCACGACTGGTGTAAGGACAATGATATTGATCTCTACAGAGACGGTTTGAAGATTTACACCACTATTGATACGCGTATGCAGAAATACGCAGAACAGGCTGCAAAGCGACAGATGCGTATCATCCAACGTAACTTCAACAACCACTGGTCTGGCCAGAACCCATGGCAGGATGAGCGCCATCAGGAAATTCCTAATTTCATTGAAGATCTTGCCAAAAAATTGCCTTATTACAAATATCTGAGTCAACGATACGACAATAATACCGATTCTATCAACTACTATCTGAACCTTCCACACCCTGTGAAGTTGTTTGATTACGACGAAGGCATCATCGAGAAAAATATCTCAACGCTCGACTCCATCCGTTATATGGAACATTTCATGCACTGTGGATTCGTTGCAATGGAACCCGAGACGGGTCACGTAAAAGCATGGGTCGGTGACCTCGATTTCAAAACATGGAAGTACGACAAGGTGAAGTCGATGCGTCAACCAGGTTCTACGTTTAAGCTCTTTGTCTATGCTGAGGCCATGAACCAAGGTATTACTCCTTGTGACACACGTGAGGACTCCTATTTCTCTATGAAAGTCTTCGACAGCAAGAAAAACGAAGAAGTATTATGGGCCCCAACCAATGCCAACGGACGTTTCTCCGGTGCTAATGTCACGCTGAAACAGGCTTTCGCCATGAGTATCAACTCTATTGCTGTCAAACTCGGCCAAGAATGTGGTATTCCCAATATTGTAAAAACCGCACACGATATGGGTATAAAAAGTAAGTTGGATGCTACCCCTGCACTCGCCTTGGGTAGTAGCGATGTCAACCTCCTTGAACTCGTCAATGCATATTGTACACCGGTCAATGACGGTAAAACACACAACCCCGTCCTTGTCACCCGTATCGTAGATCGCGACGGCAAAGAAATCTATACTGCTCCTGAAGAGGAGAAACAAGTATTGACCTACAAGAGTGCTTTTCTCCTCCAACAATTGCTGCAGGGCGGTATGCAAGGAACAAGTTCTGCATTGGGACGCTGGACCAACCAATTTGCTCGTGATACAGATTTCGGCGGTAAGACTGGTACTTCTAACAACCATTCCGACGCATGGTTTGTTGGTGTTTCCCCACATCTCGTTGTCGGAGCATGGGTAGGCGGTGAATACCGTTGTATCCACTTCCGTACTGGAGCATTAGGTCAAGGGTCCAAGACAGCTCTTCCCATCTGTGGAGACTTCTTAGAACAGGTTCTTGGAGACCCTGCATTCAAAATGTATCGTGCTAAATTCGACAAACCACACGATACCGACATCACCATGCAAATGTATAGTTGCGGTGGCTATTTCAAAGAGCCTGCCGATTCAGACTCTATTGCCAGTGATAGTATCCAGCATATCGAACTGGAACAGCCCAATGAGAATGCTGTTGATCCTGCTGCTCCTGTTACGCCATCACCTGATGGTAACCAACACGGAACGCCCTCCCAACCGAAGGCTGCAGAGGAGCCCAAACATACGGAAATTTAATATTGCAAGACCTTTAACAGACCTTCTGTATTGAAATCGTCTATAGACACTACCAATGCGGAGTGGCAATCGGCACTCCAGATTGTCAACTTTACCCGTCGCTCGCTTTTCCTTACTGGGAAGGCAGGCACGGGTAAATCTACTTTTCTGCGTTATGTGTCTGAACATACAAAGAAGAAACACGTCATCCTCGCACCAACAGGTATTGCTGCCATCAACGCAGGAGGACAGACAATCCATAGTTTCTTCAAACTCCCTTTCCACCCGCTTCTTCCCAACGACAGCCGGTATGATGCACGCCATATCCGCAAAAGTTTGAAATATAGCGGAGACACGATCAAGATGTTGCGTGAGTTGGAACTCATCATCATCGATGAAATATCGATGGTTCGTTCTGATATCATCGACTTCATTGACAAAGTATTGCGCATCTACTGCCACAATATGCGTGAGCCATTCGGAGGCAAACAACTCTTACTCGTTGGCGATATCTTCCAGTTACAGCCTGTGGTGAAGTCTGACGAATGGCAACTCATGCAACCATTCTATGCTTCTGCCTATTTCTTCTCTGCCTCCGTTTGGCAAAAGATGGATCTCGTTAGCATAGAATTACGGAAAGTATATCGGCAAAAGGATGAAGATTTCATCCACATACTGGACCGAATCAGAAGCAATACCACAACGGATCATGACCTGCGAATCATCAATCAACGACTGGGGGCTTCTTTCCATAACAGCCAAGATGAAATGGCTATTACCTTGACTACCCGTCGAGATACTGCTGAACACATCAACAACGAACAACTGGCAGCTCTTGAAGGCAAAGCTACCGTCTTCAACGGAAAAGTCCTTGGAGAATTTCCTGAGAGTTCCTACCCTGCCCCTATTGCGCTTGAGGTGAAACCTGGCGCACAGGTGATCTTTATCAAGAACGACAAAGAACACCGATGGGTCAATGGTACCTTAGGGGTTGTCGTCGCCCTTGACGAAGAAGAAGGTATCATCACCATTTGCGACGAGACTGGTCATGAGCACGACGTAGAACGTGCCATTTGGGAAAATATGCGCTATACCTTCAATGAGAAGGAACAGAAGATAGAAGAGGAATTGCTCGGTTCATTCATCCAGTTTCCAATCCGACTGGCATGGGCCATTACCGTTCATAAGAGTCAAGGACTTACCTTCCGTCATGTGCGTATCGATTTCACAGGAGGCGCATTTGCCGGCGGACAAGCCTATGTGGCATTAAGCCGATGCACCTCCCTGCAAGGCATTTGTTTAGAGTCGCCACTTCGTCGCAGCGACATCTTTGTCAAACCCGAAGTAATCGCGTTCGCTCAGCGATACAATAACAGCAGCCTCATCAACAAAGCCCTCCATGAGAGTAAAGCCGACTACGAATACAGGGAGGCCATGAGTGCTTTCGACGAACGCGATTTTCAAGCATTTCTGAAACATTTCTTCATCGCCATCCATAGTCGTTACGACATCGAACGGCCTGCTGCACAACGACTCATCCGCAGAAAACTCGCTGTCATCACCCAACTGGAAGAACAACGGCAGGAGGCTATCAACAAACTACATGATCGTGATGAGATGCTCAAACGCTTGGCTGTAGAATATGTCTCATTGGGACGTGAATGTGAGAAAGAACACATGACAGATGCCGCCATCCGTAACTATGAGAAAGCGCTTGAACTATACCCTGAGGCTCATGAAGCTAGCCGACGTATCAAAGTATTGAAGAAGAAGAAATAAAATAACGTGGACCGGTAAGTGTGATACAAAAAAAAAACAAATGAACTATGCAACATACAGACATCATATTCCCTTTAGCAAAAATCAATCTCGGCCTCAATGTCGTAGAGCGCAGACCTGATGGATATCACAACCTTCAGACCGTGTTCTATCCAGTCCCTATCATGGATGCTCTTGAAGTGTCTGAGATGAACGATGCCTTTCCATCTACCGTTGACTGCGACCTGAAGGTGACTGGTATTGACGTAGAAGGTGACGAACAACGCAATCTGGTGGTGCGCGCCTACCATCTGTTGAAAGATGAGTTTCCAACATTGCCACGACTGCACACCCACCTCTACAAAGGCATTCCTACACAGGCTGGAATGGGTGGAGGATCAAGTGACTGTGCTGCCATGCTGACTCTGCTGAACAGAATGGGAAATCTCAACCTCACAGCGTCACAACTCATAGAACGGGCTGCAAGACTTGGAGCCGACTGTCCGTTTTTCATTCTCAACAAACCTGCTTATGCGGAAGGGATTGGCGAACGGTTACGTCCTATCTCATTGGATTTGAAAGGATGGTATCTCTGTGTGGTACGCCCCAATATCCCTGTATCCACACGTGAAGCGTTTGCTCATATCACCCCACGTCATCCTGAACATTGTTGCCTTGATATCGTTTCGCAACCTGTGGAAACATGGCGCGACCTACTGGTCAACGATTTCGAATATAGTGTCTTTCGTGCACACCCACAGTTGGCTGCCGTCAAAAAGCAACTCTACAACCTTGGTGCAGTCTATGCAGCAATGAGCGGTAGCGGTAGCGCCCTTTTCGGTCTTTTCCGTAGGCCTGTCAGTTTTCCATGCACCTCACCCGATACATTCACCACTTGTCTGCAACTCTAAAATGAATAAACAATAATACAAAGCTTATGATTGATACCATTAGACAAAACGAGATTCTCGAACTGATGAAACGAGAGATTGTACCCGCCGTTGGATGCACAGAACCTATGGCAGTAGCCCTTTGTGTGGCACGTGCCACAGAACTCCTTGGTAGAACTCCCGACCATATCAATGTCCTACTCAGTGCTAACATTCTAAAAAATGCTATGGGAGTAGGAATTCCCGGCACGGGTATGATTGGTTTACCCATTGCCATTGCTTTGGGTGCGCTGATTGGCTGTTCTGACTATCAACTCGAGGTCTTGAAAGACCTTGATGCACAGTCTCTTGAACTCGGCAAACAATATGTCAAGGACAACCATATCAACATCGGTCTCAAGGCTGACGCTTGCGATAAACTATACATCGAGGTAGAATGTAGTTCCGACGATTCTTCCCTACCTCATCATGCCACAGCCATCATCTCAGGCGACCATACCAATATCGACTATCAGGCAACGGATGACAAAGTCCTTGTTGACCACCGCAAGCCTGCTACATCGGAAGAGGGTGAAGAACACGTCTCCTTGACCATGCAGACAGTCTATGACTTTTCCATCTCTGCTCCCATAGACGAACTCCGTTTTATTCTGCAAACAAAAGAGTATAACATGCGTGCGGCTGCCGAAGCTGTCAAAGGCAATTATGGTCATTGTTTAGGTAAGACGATGGACCGTCCACTCAGCCATGGCATTTTTGGCAATACCATGTTTTCCCATATCATCTCCAAGACAGCCTCTGCTTGTGACGCTCGTATGGGAGGTGCTATGATTCCCGTAATGAGTAACAGCGGTTCGGGCAATCAGGGAATCTGTGCCACCAATCCTGTTGTAGTATTTGCTGAGGAGAATGAGAATACCGAGGAAGAACTCATCCGTGCCTTAACGTTAAGTCACCTCACCGCCATCTATATCAAACAAAGTCTCGGCAGACTGAGTGCCCTCTGCGGTTGTGTTGTGGCCAGTATCGGTTCCAGTTGCGGTATTACTTACCTCATGGGCGGCCAATATGCGGATATCTGCCACTCCGTGAAGAATATGATAGCCAACTTAACAGGAATGATTTGCGACGGAGCAAAACCCAGTTGTTCATTAAAGATCTGCTCTGGTGTTTCCACAGCATTACTCTCTGCCCTATTGGCTCGCGAAGGCAAGCATGTCACCGAAGCAGAAGGTATTATAGACCATGATGTGGATTGTTCTATCCGCAACCTGACGAGTATCGGCAAGGAAGCGATGTGTGCTACCGATGAAATGGTATTGACTATCATGACCAACAAATCATAACGTACGATACGACGATTGTCGCTTATCAGTCGGTATAAAACCCAACAAGACTGGCCTATCATGAAGGTCAGTCTTGTTGTTTTATTGATATCGTATAAGACTGGTTGTCAGATATATCTTCATCTGCAATCGGTCATCAGAATGGGACATCAACTATGTTTGATTTCTATGTCACGTCGCACGTTGTCTCTGATTTTTGTTAGATACGCTTTCATACCCACAGCATCACGATTGTCGATAATCTCTAGCAACTCTTTCAACTCTGTACGAATCTGAGCCACCTGATCATGGGTATAGGGATTGAAAAGGATTTCCTGCAATAGGTAATCATCTTCGTTGAGAACCCCTTGAGCAATCTTCATGTGACGCTTGAACGTTGTTCCTGGCGCATCCTGATGTTTCATAACGGCAGCAAAGACGAAGGTTGAAACAAATGGGATAGAGAGGGAGTAAGCAACTGTTCTGTCGTGTTCGTCAAATGAATACTCATAGATATTCAGTCCCAGTTTCTGATAGAGGTCCTTGAAGAAGATGCGTCCCATATAGTCACCTTCGTTGATGATAATGGCATTTTCCTCTGACAACTGCTGCAGATTGGCAAATGTAGGTCCAAACATCGGATGTGTAGAAACATAAGGATGATCTGTCTTTTCATAGAAGTCTTTCAGACCTGTTTTAACCGATGAAATATCACTGATAATACAGTCCTTCGGGAGGAAAGGCATCACCTCTTCAAATGCCGCGATAGTATATTTCACGGTAACGGCATTGATGACGAGTTCAGGTTTAAACTGTCTGATTTCCTCTAAATCAGCAAAGCGCTGACAGTTATAGGTAAACCGCATTCGCTTGGCATCTTTTTCATAGACCGCCACTTCATGGTCAAAGCTAAGCAGGTCTATGAAGAAGCTCCCCATCTTTCCTGCCCCTAATACGAGTATTTTCATTTGTTGATGATTTCTATCTGTTGTCTTACTGATTCTTCGTGAATGTTTTCAAATACCTTGGCAACAAACTCTGGTGCCATGCCGCAGAGTGCACCTTGTGCACCTCGTTTGTCGAGGATTTCGTTATAACGTGATGTCTGAAGTACGGTCATGTTGTGTTCTTTCTTGTAGTGACCTATCTCACGGCAGACACGCATACGTTTTGAGAGCATTTCCATGAGCTGGTTGTCTATCTCGTCAATCTGCTTGCGGAGTTGTACGATACCCTCTGTGGTGACAGTTTCATCACGTATAACGAGCAACGAGAGGATGTAGTCAAGGACATCGGGAGTCACCTGCTGTTTAGCGTCGCTCCATGCCTTGTCTGGATCGCAATGGCTTTCTACAATCAGTCCGTCAAAACCAAGGTCCATGGCTTGTTGACAGAGCGGAGCAATCAGTTCGCGTCGTCCTCCGATATGACTGGGGTCGTTGATGATAGGAAGATCGGGAATGCGTCTGTGCAGCTCGATAGGAATCTGCCACGTGGGCAAGTTACGGTAAATCTTATTGTCGTAGCTTGAGAATCCGCGATGAATGGCTCCGAGCCTCTTGATGCCTGCAAGATTGAGGCGTTCCAGTGCTCCTATCCATAATTCGAGATCTGGGTTGGTTGGATTTTTCACCAATACGGGCACGTCTGTACCTTTCAACGCATCTGCGAGGGCTTGCATGGCAAAGGGGTTTGCTGTGGTTCTTGCTCCTACCCACAACACGTCGATACCATATTTCAGAGCGAGTTCCACATGTTCTGGCGTTGCAACTTCTGTGGCAGTCAACATGCCTGTTTCCTTTTTCACCTGTTGCATCCATGGCAACGCTTTTTCTCCGTTACCCTCAAATCCTCCTGGCTTTGTTCTGGGTTTCCATATTCCTGCACGAAACATGTGGCATCCGTAATTGGCCAGTTGTCGTGCTGTGGTCATCACCTGCTCTTCTGTCTCTGCACTACAAGGTCCTGCAATGACGAAGGGACGTTCGTTGTCACTCGGAAGTCTCAAAGGTTCTAATTCCAATTCCATAATATCTTGTTTTTGTTTTTATCTGTTATTTATTATTTACTGCTAAATAGCTTATTTTCTCATCATTTCTGCAATACGTGTTAGTGCCTCCTGTAGCTTTTCCTCTTTGGCACAGAGGGAGATGCGAATATAACGTTTGCCGTTGGATCCAAAGATGAATCCTGGTGTAATGAATACCCGTGCATCATGGAGTACCTTTTCTGTCAACTGTTCCACATCATCATACTGATCAGGTATTTTTCCCCACAGAAACATTCCTACCTGATGGGGATCGTAACTGCAATGGAGCGTTTCCATAATCTGCTCTGCATAGTGTCGGCGACGGCGATAGGTGTCGATATTTGCCTCTTGATGCCATTCGTCGCTATTGTCGTAGGCTGTTGCGGCAGCCAGTTGCAGTCCTCTGAATGTTCCACTGTCTACATTACTCTTCACCTTCAGAATCCATGATATAAACTGAGCGTTGGTAGCACAGAGTCCTACGCGCCATCCTGGCATATTGTGTGATTTCGACATGGAGTTGAACTCGATACAACAGTCTTTTGCTCCCTCTACCTGAAGAATTGAGAGGTGTTCTTCATTGAGGATAAAGGAATAGGGATTGTCGTTGACCACTACGATATGGTGTTTCTTGGCAAAGTCAACCAGTCTTTCATAGGTTTCGCGCCTTGCATTTCCTCCTGTGGGCATATTGGGATAATTGGTCCACATGAGTTTCACCTTGCTGAGGTCCATCTGCTCCAGTTCGTCGAAATCCGGTTGCCATCCATTGGCCTCCACAAGATTGTAGTTGACCACCTTTGCTCCAAGGAGTTTGCTCAGCGAGGTATAGGTAGGATAACCTGGATTGGGTACGAGGACTTCATCGCCAGGATTGACGAAGGCGAGCGTCACATGGAGAATGCCCTCTTTCGAACCGATGAGTGGCAATACTTCAGTTTGAGGATTGAGTTGCACTCCATACCATCTATTATAGAATCCTGCCATCGCCTGTCTTAGTTCTGGCGTTCCCATGGTCGGTTGATAGCCATGCGCGTCTGGCTGTTTGGCCACCTCACAGAGCTTGTCAATAGTCTGTGGTGACGGGGGCATATCCGGACTTCCAATGGCAAGGCTGATAATATCCATACCTTGTGCGTTGAGTGCAGCCACTTCTTTGAGTTTTCGGCTGAAATAGTATTCACTAACGAGTGTAAGTCTGTCTGCTGGTTGTATCATGACGTGTTATTGTTATTGTTCAAGTAAATTTCTGTCTGTCAATTCTCTCGATATTCGCCCAGTACGGTGAGTTCCTTGGTCAAAGGCATAATAGCGTCAACGGCCTGTCTATACCGTGTAAGACTGTTGTAGGTCACATCCACATAGAACAGGTATTCCCATTCGTGTCCGATGACCGGGAGCGACTGTATCTTCGTGAGGTTGATCTTATAGAACGACAGTATGCTGAGCACCTGAGAGAGCGAACCTTCCTCGTGAGGTAATGAGAATACCAGACTTGCCTTGTTGGCTTTCTCCAAGGGTCTGAGGAAGTCTGCTTTCTGTGGCTGACAAGTGACCAGGAAACGTGTGAAGTTATGCTTGTTGTCTTCAATATGGTCTTCCAGTATCTTCAGTCCGTAGAGTTTGGCAGCCTCAACACTACAGATGGCTGCCCATCCGTGATGTTGATGTTCCTTGATATCCTTGGCACTTCCTGCTGTATCTTCGCCTTCCACATTTTTGATGTTAGGATGATGTGCCAGAAACTGTCTGCATTGCATTAATGCAACAGGATGTGAGTGTACCTCGGTAATGGTGTCCCACGAATCATCAGGCAGACAGCAGATGCAATGTGAGATATGCAGTTTGTATTCCCCTACTACGGTTGCTCCCGACGAACGTAACAGTTCGTAATTATGGAGTAGCGAACCGGCAATAGTATTTTCTATAGCTGTCATTCCTATCATGGTAGGATCCTGCTTCATATGCTCAAACACCTCCTCGAAGGTGGCGCAGCAAACGAGTTGTATCTGTTCTCCTTCAAAATACAGGTGTGCTGCCATATCATGAAACGATCCTATGATTCCTTGTATTGCGATTCTTTTCATTATCTTTTTTATCTTTATATTAAAAGAAATCCCGCTTTCACATGTAAGTGAAGCGGGACCTTATTATCGTTCGTTGTTAGTTCATTTCAAGTTACGGCCAACCGCTTCACAGTATCCTGTAAAGTAAAAGTAATAACCGTAAAAGAATGCCTTGTTGTTTAACATATTTCTTGTTTTTAAATATTAACGCTTGCAAAAGTATAATATTTCCACCAATTATGCAAACATTTTAATGGAAAATATACCAAAGAGATGTGAATTTCTTATTTTTCTTATGATTCACCTTATTTATATATTATAGTTTCGCTTTTGACCAAACTTCATCTTTCTGATATGTTTCAAGGATGCTTATCCCATACTCCTCCCATTTTCAACGCAGTTTTTGGGACTTACTTGGGACTTACTTGGGACTTACTGTTTACGTACAAAGAATGGTTATGTTCCTAAGGCATCCGAAGCCGAGAGCCGAGCTGAAAATATAATGAAAGGACTCATGCAACCGCTATTCTAAAGAATCGTTAAAACAAAGGAAAATATCGAAGAATAAGAAGATACTTTCTACTAACTGGAACGAAACGTCTATCACATTTTTATATATCAGATATTCTGTCTAATTTTGCAACGTGAAAATACAACACAAGTAATCATAGGCATATATATTAATTAAGGTATGAAAAGGACAACACTAATGGTAACGGCAATAGCGATAGCACTATCGGCCAGCGCCCAGAAAAAATGGACGCTGACTGAGTGTATAGACTATGCGCTACAGAACAACATTACCCTACAACAGGCGAAATTGCAAAAACAATCGGCTACGGAGGAACGCAAACAGGCTAAAGCGGCACTACTGCCATCGCTGTCGGCATCAACAAACCAATCATTTGGCTACAGACCGTGGCTGGAAAATGGTGTCGCTACCGTGACAAACGGTACGGTAAACTCGAAGGTCAACAAGACCTATTATAATGGAAGCTATGGCATCAACGCACAATGGACGGTATGGAACGGAAACCAAAACCGGAATCAAGTGAAACTCGGCGAGGTTAGCGAACAACAGGCAGAACTGCAAACCGAAACGACCGCTAACAATATTCAAGAGCGGATTGCTCAGCTCTATGTGCAGATCCTATATATGAACGAAGCCGTGGAGGTCAATAAACAAAGTCTCGAAACTAGTAAAAGGAACGAGCAACGTGGTAAAGAAATGGTTGAGGTGGGTAAAATGGCAAAGGCTGACCTCGCACAACTCACAGCACAACGGGCTGCCGACGAATATACCATCGTAGAGGCTGAGAGCAATATCGCTAACTATAAGCTACAGTTGAAGCAACTACTGGAACTCACAGGAGATGAGGCTTTTGACATCGAAATGCTAACAGCAGGCGACGAACAGGCTTTAGCTGAAATTCCTGCGCTATCTACGGTCTATGAGACAGCTCTGGGCGGAAGACCGGAAATCAAGAATGCACAACTGGGATTGAAACAAAGCGACATACAGATGAATATCGCCAAGGCTGGTGCCATGCCTACCATCAGCATCAACGGAGGTGTGGGCACCAGTACGGCATCGATGAGCTCTCAAAACTGGGACAAGCAGATTAAAACAAATTTCGATGCTTCGGTGGGTGCTTCTGTTAGCGTACCGCTCTTCGATAACAGAAAGACAAAAACAGCTGTCAATAAGGCACGTATCCAACGGGAACAGGCTCAACTGGAACTGCTCGACCAACAGAAGCAACTCTATGCCACCATCGAAGGCTACTGGCTCGACGCTGAAACAAACCAACAGAAATTCAAAACGGCATTGACTACCGTTGAGAGTGAACAGGCAAGCTATGACTTGCTCGAAGAGCAGTTTCGACTCGGTCTCAAAAACATCGTTGAACTGATGACTGGAAAAGACCGGTTGCTCTCGTCACAACAAAATAAATTGCAGGCGAAATACACCACTATCCTCAACCGTCAGTTGCTCCGCTTCTACCAAGGCGAGAAAATGACATTATAATATAAACAACATATCTAACAGAAACATAATACCACAACAATATGAATATCAAGAAAATAGGTATAGCAGCTGCTATAGTACTCATCGCCATAGTGGCTTTCTTGCTGACAGGCAACAAAAAGAAACAGAAAGTAACATACACAACCGCAAAGGTGGAACGCCAGAATATTGAGAATACCGTCACAGCAACTGGTACCATAGAACCTGTGACTTCTGTTACCGTGGGTACTCAGGTTAGCGGTATCGTCTCTAAACTCTATGTGGATTACAACTCGGTGGTGAAAAAAGGACAGGTCATCGCTGAACTCGATAAGACCAACCTCATCAGCGAACTGAATACCGCTAAGGCTAACCTGTCGAGTGCACAGAGCACGCTGAACTACGAAAAGACTAACTTCGGAAGATACAAAACCTTGTATCAGAAGGGACTGGTTAGTGCGGATGACTATGAGAATGCGCGTCTTTCCTATGACAAGGCTCGACAGCAGGTGGCTTCAGCTAAAGAGAATGTACAGAAGGCACAAACCAACCTGGGCTATGCCACGATCACCTCACCTATTGATGGTGTGGTGCTGTCCAAATCGGTAGAAGAGGGACAGACCGTTGCGGCATCATTCAATACACCTGAACTGTTCACTATTGCCAAAGACTTGACCGACATGCGCGTGATTGCCGATATCGACGAGGCTGACATAGGTGGTGTAAAAGAGGGACAACGCGTGACATTCACAGTGGATGCCTTCCCCGATGACTTGTTTGAAGGTGAAGTGACTCAGGTTCGCCAACAGGCTACTACTGAGAGTAATGTCGTGACTTACGAAGTGGTGATCTCGGCACCAAACAAAGATCTGAAACTGAAACCGGGACTGACTGCCAATGTCACCATCTTCACACTGGAGAAGAAAAATGTTACGGCTGTACCTGCCAAGGCATTACGCTTTACACCCAACGAAACCCTGCTGCAAGAAGGACAGACCATTGCAGATTGCAAGGGTGATCACAAGGTGTGGACACTCGAAAATAATGTCTTCAAGGCTCATGCCGTTGAGATTGGTACAACCAACGGTACTACAACAGAGATTACCGGTGGCATCAAAGAGGGTACTGAGGTTTTGATTGATTTCAATATCATGGGTGGTAACGAGGCTGAAGGCCAAGACCAGCAGGCAAGGAATCCCTTCATGCCTAAACCACGCGACAACAAGAAAAACAACCAGAAGAAGTAAGTACTATGGCTGAAGAGAAAAGAAAAACAGTCATCGAACTGCAGAATGTGAAACGCTACTTCCAGGTAGGAAGTGAGACGGTGAAGGCACTAAGGGGTGTCTCCTTCAAAATCTATGAGGGCGAGTTTGTCACCATTCAGGGCACATCGGGTTCTGGAAAATCTACACTCCTCAACCAGTTGGGATGTCTCGACACACCTACCAGCGGAGAATACTTCCTTGACGGAGTGGCTGTACGCACCATGTCGAAGACGGAACGGGCGCACTTGCGCAACAACAAGATTGGTTTTGTGTTTCAAAACTACAACCTGTTGGCTAAGACAACAGCTGTAGAGAATGTTGAACTGCCGCTCATGTACAACAACAAGTATAATGCAGCACAACGTCGTGAGGCTGCCGTTAAAGCCCTGCAGGCTGTAGGACTGGGCGACCGTCTGGACCATAAGTCTAATCAGATGTCGGGTGGTCAGATGCAACGTGTGGCAATTGCCAGGGCTCTTGTCAACGACCCTGCCGTACTTTTAGCTGACGAAGCTACGGGTAACCTTGACACGCGTACATCGTTTGAGATGCTCGTGCTCTTCCAAGAACTCTACCGACAGGGACATACCATCATCTTCGTGACCCATAATCCGGAAATTGCGGAGTATTCTAGTCGTAACATCAACCTCCGTGACGGTAAGATACGTGAAGATACCATCAACACCAATATCAAGTCGGCGGCAGAAGCACTCGCTGCATTACCGAAACCGCAAGACGATTAAACTCACATACTATATATTGAATCCATCAGATTATGAACATACTCAATCTTTTCAAAGTCAGTATCAGGGCTGTCGCCAACAACAAGATGCGATCCTTCCTCTCCATGCTTGGCATTATCATCGGAGTGGCAGCGGTCATCATCATGATGTCTATCGGACAGGGATCTAAAGAGAGTATCCGTGCGGAACTCTCTACCATGGGCACCAACCTGATCAATATCCGACCGGGGGCTGATATGCGTGGCGGCGTACGCCAGGACCCGTCAAGCATGCAAACCTTGAAGATGGCTGACTATGAACGCATCATGCGCGAGAAAAAATATGTGACGAATGTTTCTCCTGAGGTCACAGCAAGCGGACAGGCTATCTATGGTAACAGCAATACCAATACTACGGTATATGGAGAAAGTCCGGAATACCTCGACATCAAGCAATGGACCATAGAACAGGGCGACTGCTTTACACAGGAGGATATCAAAAAGGCAGCTAAGGTGTGTGTCGTTGGTACTACCATCGTCAAGGAACTCTATGGAGAGGGGGCTGATGTCATCGGCAAGACTGTCCGCTTCAAATCCATACCGATGCGCATCATCGGCGTACTGAAGTCGAAAGGCTACAACAACTGGGGTATGGACCAGGACAACGTCATCATCGCTCCCTATTCTACCGTCATGAAACGCATCGCGGCACAGACGTGGTTCTCCAGCATTGTGTGTTCGGCAATTACCGAAGAACTGAGCGATGCGGCCATCGAAGAACTCACACAGATTCTTCGCGACAACCACAAACTGAAAGGTGATGCTGCCGATGATTTCACCATCCGTTCACAGGCTGAGATGATGGAGACCATGTCATCCACCATGGATACCGTGACCATCATCCTCGTGGTGGCTGCTGCCTTCTCACTCCTTGTGGCTGGTATCGGTATCATGAATATCATGCTGGTCAGCGTGACCGAACGCACCAAGGAGATTGGATTGCGTATGGCTGTTGGAGCCACAGGACCGGTCATCTCATTGCAGTTCTTGATAGAATCCGTACTCATCTCTGTAACAGGTGGATTACTCGGCATACTCGTAGGATGCTCGGCAAGCGAATTTATCGTACCGATGTTCAATATGCCGTCAAGTGTTCCTGCATGGAGCATCTACGTATCATTCTTTGTCTGTGTCTGCATCGGTGTACTCTTCGGATACATTCCGGCACAGAAGGCTGCTAATATGGACCCAATAGAAGCTATTCGACATGAATAAACGTTTAGAGATTCTCATCCACATCGCCATCTGGATTGTTATCATCCTTTTACCGCTGATGTTCATGAATCATGGCAGAGGCATGTCCGTCAGTCAGTTTATGCTGACCACAACGGTACCGCTGACATTCATGGCTGTGTTCTATATCGATTACCTATGGCTCACCCCAAGGTATTTCGTAACAGGACACCGCACGCAGTTCTTTGTGATCAATACCTTCATAGTCATCGTGCTCGGCATTGCCCTTCACCTCTGGATGAGTCTGTCACACGACATGCTGGGACACAACCACAGGGAACCGCCGTTGATATTGACCATTGCTTTTGTCATACGCGACATTGTCAACCTCGTCATTGCGGCGGCAATTGCCACCCTACTCCATCTCGCCTTGCAGTGGCAGACAGCAGAAGAGGCACGAAAAGAGGCTGAACTGAGCAATCTTCGTTCACAGATCAATCCTCATTTCCTGCTCAACACGCTCAACAACATCTATGCGCTGACTGCTATCAATACCCAGAAGGCACAGGAGGCGATACAAGATCTCTCTAAGATGTTACGACACATGCTCTATGACTATCAGCGATCGGAGATAGAACTGCGCGATGAGGTGGAGTTCCTAAAAAACTATATCCGACTCATGAAACTGCGTCAGGGGCCGTCGGTAGAAGTCAATACCTCGTTTCATATCACCAACGAACAACAGAAAGTGGCTCCAATGATCTTCATCTCACTGGTGGAGAACGCCTTCAAACATGGAGTAAAACCTGCCGTTCCCTGTACCATCAATATTACCATCCAAGCCAATGACAAACAAATCGTCTGCGACATCGTCAACTCCAACCACCCCAAGACTTCTACTGACAGGAGTGGACACGGCGTGGGACTCGAACTTGTAAGACGACGATTGGAACTGGCTTATAAAGGACGCTATGAATGGACGCATGGCGTTAACGATAATCAAAAAATGTATCATTCTACCATTACAATTAAATTATGAACATCACTTGTGCTATCATCGACGATGAACCGTTGGCAATTGAACTCCTGAAGAGTTATGCCGAAAAGACACCATTTCTTGAACTACAAGGTTCGTATGGAAGCGCTATCGAGGCTATGAAGGTGCTACGCGACAATCCTGTTGACCTGCTCTTTCTCGATATCCAGATGCCAGAACTGTCAGGCATAGAATTTGCCAGAATCGTTCCTAAAACAACAAAAATCATTTTCACCACCGCTTTCCAACAGTATGCCCTGGATGGCTATAAGGTTAAGGCACTCGACTATCTGCTCAAACCCATTGCCTACGAAGACTTCCTGGTTGCTGCCAACAAAGCGCTGGAATGGTTCAGGGTATTCCGCAAACAAGAGACTTATATGCGCGACCGCTTTATCTTTGTCAAGAGCGATTATAAATTGGTACGCATTGACCTCGACAACATCCTGTATGTTGAAGGACTCAAAGACTATGTCCGCTTCTATCTCGACGACGGTAGGAAAATCATGTCACTCATGAACATGAAGAAACTCGAAGAGTTCCTTCCCAGACCGGAGTTCCAGCGCACACACCGCTCCTATATCGTGCACATGAGCAAGGCGGAATCTATCGACCGCTTCCGTATCGTCTTCGGCAAGGAGTTTATCCCCGTATCTGAATCCTACAAAGACAACGTCCAACAGTATATCGATGCGCATACGCTGGCATAAGATGCACAGCACGATTGCCATCGGGCATACCAACAAAAACGCAGGCTCCCAACAAAGGAGTCTGCGTTTTTTATAGCGTAATAATTAGATTGTTACATATTCATACCACCGTCAATCTGAATCACCTGACCTGATACATAGCTTGACATATCAGAAGCCAGGAACAGACAAACATTAGCAATATCTTCTACCTGTCCGCCACGACGGAGAGGAATCTTCTTCATCCAGTCCTTACGAATCTCTTCTGGCAGTTGTGCTGTCATGGCAGTCTCAATGAAACCAGGAGCTACGGCATTGGCACGTACACCCTTAGGACCGAGTTCCTGAGCAATAGACTTTGCCAAACCAATCATACCTGCTTTAGAAGCAGAGTAGTTACACTGGCCTGCATTACCGTGTACACCTACCACACTCGACATATTGATGATAGAACCCTTACGCTGGCGCAACATGATAGGAGCGCAGGCATGAATGAAGTTGAAAGCTGATTTCAGATTGACATTCAATACTGCATCCCACTGGGCCTCTGTCATACGGAGCATCAGACCATCCTTGGTGATACCGGCATTGTTCACCAGTACATCAATAGAACCGAAATCCTCCTTGATTTTGTTGACCACAGCCTCTGTCTCTGCAAAGTCAGCAGCATTTCCTGCATAGGCATTACATTTCACGCCAAGAGCCTCAATTTCCTTACGGGTAGCCTCAAGGCCTGCAGCCATATCATCGTTGAGTACAAGATCTGTAAATGCAATGTTAGCGCCTTCCTGGGCAAATTTCATAGCAACGGCTTTGCCGATACCACGTGCTGCACCTGTAATGAGGGCAGTCTTTCCTGTTAATAATCCCATAATGTGTTTATTTGTTTATGTTATATGTTTTATTGTTAGTGTTACTATTCCTGTCAAATCATCGGTCACCGTTCTTCTTGAAGTTTCCCAATGCGCCATACACAAATTTGGCAACCTGAGGTTTGGTGGCTTCTTCTGTCATTCCATGAGCAATACGACCATAGATATAAGGCACTTCAAGTCCCTTGATACAATAGTGGGTGATGTCAGCTACAAGATCTACGTTTTCTATGTCAAACTCGCCTGCCTCCTTGCCCTCTGTATATACCTTACGGAACAATTCCACTTCTGCATCATCAAAGTTCTTACGCACCTTCTCCACCATCCATATATTACGGAAAAACTCAGCACGTAGATTACCGTTACGCACCACCGTCTCACGGATCATACTCAGATGGGTGTATATCAATTCTATCACCTTATCCTGTGGACGGATACGCTTAGCAGCTACCTCATCCAATTTATCAGACAGGCGCTCCAGTTCGCACTCAATGACAGCAAAATAAATATCTTCCTTGGATTTAAAATAGGTATATAGCGTGCGACGTCCTTTGCCAGAGGCAATGGCAATGTCGTTCATCGTCGTGTTTTCCATTCCGTTTTTGGCAAACAACTGACGGGCTACATCTACTAATTTTTGTCGCGTCTTTGATATTGACATAGTATGACTCCTCCTATTTTTATATTGCACATGCATGCATACGTGTGCAAAATTACACATTTCTTTTCTATTGTGCAAACAATTTCCGCTATTTTGTTCTATTTGGAGGAAAAACTAAAAATTATCGCATAAAAATTTGGTATTCTCAAAAATAGTTTGTACCTTTGCATCCGCAATTAAGAAACACAGCGGAGTGGAGCAGTTGGTAGCTCGCCAGGCTCATAACCTGGAGGTCGCATGTTCGAGTCCTGCCTCCGCAACTAATGAAATCGCAACATTCTGATAATCAGCTGTTGCGATTTTTTATATTCACGGAGTGTTTGGGTTAGAGGTTAGAGGTTAAAGGTTAAAGGTTAAAGGTTAAAGGTTAGAGGTTAAAGGTTAGAAGTTAGAGGTTAAAGGTTAGTGATTAGTGATTAGAGATTCTGGTTGAAGATTCTTCTAAAGATTTTCGTAGGATGATAAAGACCACTCCCTCAGACTTCAGACTTCAGACTTCATTTACGCTGAAGATTCTTTAAAGATTATAGTTTCTTGGTTATTGAATTATTTCTGGCCCCCGGCCATTCTTTAATACAGATTTCCTCCAAGATTTCTAGCGTAGCTACTGAATAATCCACGGAACACACGGAAGACACGGAAAAAGATTCTAGTTAAAGATTATTTTCAAGATTATCGTTAAGATGTCGAGCCTGTAAGGCGATCCCCAATAAACCCCTCCTGCAAAGCAACGCACTGTTGCGCATTTTCAGTTAGGATTCTTCTAAAGATTTTGATACACAAGCAAAAACGGGCTGAAAGCCCAATGGTTTCCCTAGCCCAGGGCAACACCCTGAGGAAGAGCGCATTTTGGTCAAAGATTATAGTTAAAGATTATATTTATGGAGGCTAATTGAATTGAATTATTTCTTGCGAAGCAACATCTCATAAAAGATTTCCTCCAAAGATTTCTTGCCGTAGGCAACTAAAAAAAATTCCGTGTCCTCCGTGTGCTCCGTGGATAAAATTCCGATGATCCGTGTCCTCATGCAACAATCAAGGTTAAAAAAACAAAATTCATAGCCATTCCTTGCATCATTTCATTTTTTTGTTTTAACTTTGTGCTATTAGAAACAATAACTAACAAATAAACAATATAAAATTATGGAAAACAACACTGAGTTGATCGCCCAATGCGAAGCACGGGCAAAAGAATGGCTCTCACCAGCCTTTGATGAAGAGACACGCAAAGCAGTACAGGCCATGCTCGACAATGCCGACAAGACCGACCTTATCGACGCCTTCTACCAGAACCTCGAATTCGGAACAGGAGGACTCAGAGGCATCATGGGAGCAGGAACCAACCGCATGAACAAATATATCGTAGGCATGGCCACACAAGGTTTTGCCAACTATATCCTCAAAGCATTCCCCAACCGCAACGACCTCGCCGTAGTAGTAGGCCACGACTGCCGTAACAACGGACGTATGTTTGCAGAAACCGTAGCAGACATCTTCTCTGCCAACGGCATCAAGGTATATCTCTTCGAGAGCCTGCGCCCCACACCAGAGATCTCCTTCGCCATCCGTCAGCTCCATTGTCAGGCAGGTGTCAATGTCACTGCCTCTCACAACCCACGTGAGTACAATGGCTATAAAGCCTATTGGGATGATGGCGCACAGGTATTGGCACCCCACGACAAAGGTATCATCGATGAAGTCAATAAAGTCACCATCAACGATGTGAAGTTTGAAGGCAACAAAGACCTCATCGAGATTATCGGTGGAGAAATGGACTGGGACTACCTCCAGGCAGTCAAAGAGGCTATGGTAGATCAGGATGTCATCCTGCGCAACAAAGACCTCAATATCGTCTATTCGCCCATGCACGGCACAGGACGCGTCATCATTCCTGAAGCACTGCGCTCATGGGGATTCCAAAACATCCACGTCGTACCCGAACAGATGGTCATCGACGGCAATTTCCCCACTGTAGTATCACCCAACCCCGAGAATCCTGAAGCCATGACACTCGGTATGAAACTCGGAACACGCCTCAATGCCGACCTCGTCATAGCTTCCGACCCCGATGCCGACCGTCTCGCCATTGTCTGCCGCAATGCCAAGGGCGAATGGGAAATCCTCAACGGTAACCAAACCTGCATGATGTTCTGCTGGTATATCATCGCCAACAAGAAGAAGCTCGGTCAACTCAAGGGCAACGAGTTCCTCGTCAAGACCATCGTCACCACAGAAGTTATTGCCGAGATAGCCAAGAAGAACGGTGTAGAACTGCGTGACTGCTATACAGGCTTCAAATGGATTGCCAACGAGATTAGAATCTCAGAAGGCAAACAGAAGTATATCGGTGGTGGTGAAGAATCATTCGGATTCCTCCCCTTCGACAAGGTACGCGACAAAGACTCCCCCGCCTCTATCTGCCTCATCTGCGAGATAGCAGCATGGGCAAAAGACAACGGCAAGACCCTCTACGACCTCCTCATGGACATCTATGCCGAATACGGATTCTCTCGCGAGTTCACCGTCAATGTAGTACGTCCAGGAAAGACAGGAGCCGACGAGATCAAACAGATGATGGCAGACTTCCGTGCCAATCCCCCACAGGTATTGGGTGGTGCCAAGGTAGTGCTGTGGAAAGACTACCAGTCACTCGAAGCCAAGCATGCCGACGGCACAGTAGAGAAGCTCAACATGCCCGCCACCTCTAATGTACTCCAGTGGTTCTGTGAAGACGGCACCAAGATCAGCGTACGTCCTTCAGGTACCGAACCCAAGATCAAGTTCTACCTTGAAATCAAAGATGCCTCATTCAAGTGTGCAGGTTGCTACGAGCGTTGCACCAAAGCAGCCGACCAGCGCATTGAAGCCATCAAAAAAGATTTGAAACTCGACTAACCCTCCCCCACTTCCACAGGAAGATACCACGCCACCCTGTTCTCACCGAACCCAGGGTGGCGTTTTCATTGTCAGATGTTAGTGTTTAGTTTATAGGATATGGGATATGGGATATGGGTTATGGGTTATGGGTTATGGGTTATAGGTTAGTGTTTAGTGTTTAGTGTTTAGAGATTCTAGTTGAAGATTCTTCTAAAGATTTTGATACACAAGCAAAAACGGGCTGAAAGCCCAATGGTTTCCCTAGCCCAGGGCAACACCCTGAGGAAGAGCGCATTTTAGTCAAAGATTATAGTTAAAGATTATGTTGTAGCTGCCTACCTTAGTGATAGATTATTTCTTGCGTAAGCAACATCTTAAAGAAGATTTCCCCCAAAGATTTCTTGCGAAGCAACTCCCCAAAATATCCACGCACCACACGGAAGACACGGAAATGAGATTCTAGTTTAAGATTTTCTTTAAGATTCTAGTTAAGATTTCGAGCATCAACGATGCGATCCATAAAAAAAATCCTTCCCAGAAGCGAGGTATTCGAGCGCATTTTCTGTTAAGATTTTATTTAAAGATTTTTGTTTTCATCCTACCTATACCCGTATATAATTCCGTGCCCTCCGTGTCTTCCGTGGATCCATAATGATTTCTGGCCATAGGCCATATTTTTATTAAAGATTTCCCCCAAAGATTTCTTGCGAAGCAACTTCCAAAATAATTCCGTTTAAATTCCGATGATCCGTATCACATTCACTCTAACAGCCTCCCAGGATGTTCCAGTTCTTCTACCAGTTTATCTACAATCGTGCAAGGCTTATGCATCGCATAGTTGCCATCATTATGTAATGCCCGAAGTTGTTTTGCAAAGCGCTTGGCCAAGTCCTCACGACCATACTGCTGAAGTAAGCTGTATATATCGGGATTTCCTTTCCGATACTTAAAGCCTTCATCGCCCATCTTCTTACGAAAGGCATCTTGCAATTTGTCAATGTAGGCCTCGCGGCTAATGGCTGTGTCAAGATACTCAAAATGCAAATAGTACCAGAGTTCAAAGGCTTCATTCGTCCAGGCACTTTGGAAACCCAACTTATGGGCTTTCTTGATGGCATCGTTAAAATCATCGAAATCATCCTTGTCAAATACCACCCACACACGGTCAAAAGACATGGCATTTTTACGCTCCAGTTCTGTCTTGATTTCCTGTGTTCTGTCAATCAAAGCTACCGTAGCCCTACCTTCGCCCTCAATCGTCACCTCACGGACAGTAGAAATGTAGTTCTTGATTAGAGCCTCAAAGTAATGCGGCTCTGTCTTCGTACCTTCACAGACTATGAGGAAACGCACGAGCTTTTCACGAACATTCTCCTTGCGTTTCTTGGCAGCCTTGGCTTCTTTTCGTTCCCGCCTCAGTTTTGCGATTTCTTCTTTTCTCGAATATCCCATAGCAGTACTCTATTTTCCAATGAAAGGTATAGCGCCATATCGTCCGCGAATATAATCTCGCTTGATGTCACGATCATTGCGCACTTTCTTTCCATCCTCATCCTTGAATTCCACAAGAGAATAGATATCTGTAGCCTCCACCGTATCCTTCTCAGCGAACCAGATTTGGTCACGCCGAATAATTTCCAAATCAAGCAGATTTGTATCGTGAGTAGCGAAGATCAACTGTGCACCATGTCTGTTCTTCTCTGGATCCATGAATAGAAGTACGATGTTCCGAGTCAGTAATGGGTGAAGCTTTGCATCAAGTTCATCAACAATCAGAGTCTTGCCCTCGTTCAGCGTATCAAATATAGGGCCGGAAATCTCTATAACTTTCTTCGTCCCCTCAGACTCCATCTGATTCTTGTGGAAATTGCGTTCCCCTATCACAAGACCATTTTCATTATAGACATTATGAGTAGTAATTGGCTCAACAAAACTACCTGTCACAATATCCTTTTCAAGCTGTGCCCTTATAGACAGAGGAGCACTATCTAAGGCTTCTTTGGGAATATCTACTTTCTTTACAGAAAATCGGGTAAAGCCCAGTTGCAGAGTTTTAAAAAACTCCTGAGCCTGATCAGCTCCATTCAAATGCTCCAAAAACATTCTGAGCGTAAAGGCCTCATAACCTTCACTATCGATTCCTGATAGTACATTACATTCACCAAACCAGCCCATTATCGAATTGGACTTTTCACCCTTCAGCTGAGCAACAAGTGACAGAAAGAGACGATTCGAATTGGTCAGATCTTCTTTTCCTTGACCTTCAGGGAATCTTTTCTCAGACACTTCAATGATGTCTCGCGAGCGCATGAAGAGTTCATACTCTTTCTCGCCAAATCGCTTCTCATAAAGCCACTCAGAGATAATATCGGTTTTGTTGTATTCAAAACCATAGCGATATAGGACCTCACCTTTTATAAACTGTATCTCAAACAACGTAGGTTGCGAGTCTGAATTTTCATCCAATGCAAAAGGGTCGTAAGGTAGCGCATCACCTTCATTCAAACGCACAGAACGTCTGACCATACTTCGCATAGTAGATATTGCCAGAATGAAATTACTCTTGCCACTAGAATTTGCACCATAGAAAACTGCCAACGGAAGCAGCTTGTATTTACCTTTGTTGATGACAGACTTTTTATGTTCCTTTATGGAACTCGCCTCCATACCAAAAGTTCGTTCCTGTTTAAAAGAGCGATAATTCTTAACTGTGAAATTTACTAGCATATCTCAATTTTTTGTGCAAAGATACAAATAACAATCGGCATAACCTGTAAATTACGAGAAAATATCTCAAAAATCAAGACGTTTTAACACAAACAACCTATTTAACAGCCCAAAAATTAGAAAAAAAAACACATTTTTCATTGTAAGCCATCAGCGAACCCCGTCTTGCAGAGTTCCTCCTAAAATGTTAGAGAGATTTTCAAAATCTTGCAGGATTCTCCAAGATTCTCGGAATAAGTCCAGGATTCTTTGAGGATTTTCAAAGGATCTCAGAGGATGCCCTGCTGCTTGAGCCTGTGCGACAGGAGTGTAACTCCGTAACTCCGTAATTCCGTAACTCGCCCCAGCTGCTAATATCATAATCCTTGATGTCGCTCACGATTCCTGCCTTCACTGGATTCTGGTGTATATATCTCAGAAGCGTTACGAAATAAGCCATGTCGTTCACCGGCTCACTCTTAAAGCGTTCTTTAAACAAGTGCCCGTCACGTCCATACTTCTTATTATAGTAATACACATAAGAACTTGCTATACGCTTAACCGTCTCCCCCACCTTCTCCTCACGCTCACGAATCAAAAGGTGGAAATGATTAGTCATCAGGCAATAGCCATAATAGGTGCAGTTCGTTCCACAAGGAAGCCCGTTATCATCCGTACGCAGGCGCATCCGATCAAGAGTATTGATAAACTGCCAATTATCCTCTTCATCTTCAAGGCTGCGATTAAGCGAGTACAATGCCTAGCTCGCTTGAGCATTGTCGAGCGTGAGCAGGCTCGACCGAAGGTCAGAGATATTCTGATGATTGATGCCACGCATCATCACATGAAATATCCCTGTGCACGATTCCTTCCTCGCCTGCCTCGGCATGCTTGTATTTTAGATCCGTTTATACCCTCAGTTTAAGCTGATGCTGATGCCACTGACCTGTCCCTCTGGCATTTAATCATCGAGTATGTTACTCATTTCTTTTGTATACTTTATAAGTTTTCACCATCATCCCCTACGGTTTTCCGTAGGGCCTTTATCTCATTCTCTCCCTTCCTTCTCCCACATTCCCCACATGGGGCACATATCCAACTCTGAATAATCGCCGTATTGGGCTTGGGCATCACAGAGCATGTCTGTGAAGCGGGAGCTGCAGTGCAGGTCACCGAAGAAATCGGTTTCGAGGTTGAACACTTCCAGGTTGATATCCATCTCATCAGCCATGCGCTTGGAGAGACCGGTTTTTTGGCGTAGGTGACAGTATAGTTCCACTACTGCCTCGGTGAATATCGCCAGTTTCGTGTAGGTATCACCATAACCAGTGAAGCCACAGCGCTCGGCATCCCCGTAGGGGTGACGCTTGCTACCATCGGGACGCAAGAACCAGTTTTCATGCTCCTTGCACGTCTTGGCCAGACATCTGAAGATGACAAAGCAGCTACCGGCAGCAGCTTCGTATGCTCCGCTTTTCACCAGTTCTGCCGTTTTCTGGGCAAATGGCGACAAGGCTAAAGCAATAGCAATATCATCTTTCTTCTTCAAAGCTGTTTGATAAGCTGATGCCACTGACCTGTCCCTCTGGCATCTCGTAACACTCAACATCAGACATCAGTTTATCAATGACCCGTGTCACTATGTTATATAGTCACGATATTACTTTTCGTAACCATTAGGATTATTCTTTTGGAATCTCCACGAGTCACGACACATCTCCTCAATACCATATTGTGCCTCCCATCCAAGTTCAGCTTTTGCCTTTGCAGGATTGCAATAGCAAGTCGCGATATCACCAGGACGTCTATCCTTAATCACGTAAGGCACTTTTAGGCCATTCACCTTCTCGAACGCCTTCACCACATCAAGCACAGAATAACCATGACCCGTACCCAGGTTGTAAATGCTCAAGCCCTTGTTCTCCACGATCGCCTTCAGTGCGCACACATGCCCCTTCGCCAAGTCCACCACATGGATGAAATCGCGCACGCCAGTACCGTCAGGAGTATCGTAATCATTACCAAACACGCCCAACTCCTTGCGCATGCCGATAGCCGTCTGCGTGATATAAGGCATCAAATTGTTTGGAATACCATTCGGATTCTCACCTATCAATCCGCTCTCATGCGCACCAATCGGATTGAAGTATCGAAGCAGCACCACGTTCCACTCAGGATCCGCCTTCTGCACATCCATCAGTACCTGCTCCAACATCGACTTCGTCCAACCGTAAGGATTCGTGCATACGCCCTTTGGACACTCCTCTGTGATAGGAATGATGGCAGGATCGCCATAGACAGTGGCCGATGACGAGAAGATAATGTTTTTGCATCCATGCTTGCGCATCACGTCCACCAGCACAAACACTTCATTCATATTATTCTCGTAATACTCCAGAGGCTTCGCTACCGACTCACCCACAGCCTTCAAGCCCGCAAAGTTGATCACCGCATCAATCTTGTTGTCAGTGAAAATCTTGTCCAGTGCAGCATGATTACGGCAGTCAGCCTCCACGAAAGGCACCGTTTTGCCGATAATCTTCTCCACTCGCTTCAGAGCCTCAGGCTGAGAGTTTACAAAGTTATCTACTACCACTACCGAATGTCCCGCTTTATCCAATTCTATGATGGTATGACTACCGATGTAGCCAGCACCACCAGTAAGTAATATGTTCATTTCTTATGTGATTTCATTTATCGTATATCGTTATATGCTTATGCCACTGTGGCCAAAACAGAAACTTGCAGAACAAGAAAGTATATCGTACATAGTTATTGATACTCCTCATTCTGCAAGCCGATATTAGGTTCTCCCTTAATGATTTACTTTACTATCGCCTCTTTAATACTATCAACTATATACTTCACATCATCATCTGACACATACGGACCGGCAGGCAGACAGAAGCCAACCTTGAAGAGTTCTTCTTCAATACCATTGGTATATACAGGAGCACCCTCATACACGGGTTGTTTGTGCATAGGCTTCCATACCGGACGGCACTCAATCTTCTTGCCCAGCATGAACACACGCAATGCCTCTACATTTTCGTTAGGCTGACAGTCGGTTGTTGCTGAATCAACAGCATGGATAACACCTGCTGCACCACCTACGGCAGTCTTAATAACTTCCTTGTAAGCGTTCTCCTGACCTTGAATCTTCACATCCGCATCCAATGTGGCAGCGCAAAGCCAGAAGTTGGCATCATAACGCTTATCCTCAGGCTGCTTATGGATATGCACACCAGGAACATCCTTCAACAGTTCCTCATAGAGCTTCTGCACATGCTTGTGGTGGGCGATATGGTCATTGAGCACAGTCATCTGACCGCGACCAATACCAGCACACACGTTCGACATACGGTAGTTGTAACCAATGGCAGTATGCTGATAGTAAGGATAAGCGTCGCGAGCCTGTGTAGCATACCACATCACCTCGTTGGCATCCTCTGCATTACGACAAATCAGTGCACCACCACCCGAAGTAGTGATCATCTTGTTGCCGTTGAACGACAGCACACCATATTTGCCAAATGTACCTAATACTTGTCCGTCAAAGCGCGAGCCCATACCCTCTGCTGCATCCTCCACAACAGGAATGCCATACTTGTCGGCAATAGCCATAATCTCATCGATGCGGTAAGGCATACCATACAGAGCCACAGGCACTATAGCCTTTGGATATTTGCCCGTCTTCTCCTTACGGTCAAGGATAGCCTTCTCAAGTAATGCAGGATCCATGTTCCATGTCTCGTCCTCCGAACCTACGAACACAGGCTTTGCACCAAGATAAGTGATAGGATGACTTGAAGCACAGAATGTGAAACTCTGCACCAATACTTCATCACCAGCCTTCACGCCACAGCCAATCAAAGCCAAGTGTACTGCAGCAGTACCAGCCGACAGACAAACCACCTTTCTGTCAAGCTCCTCAGATCCATGACTCTTACTATTGGCAAACGCCTCCAAATCCTTTTCAAAAGCATTCACGTTCGGACCCATCGGCACCACCCAGTTGGTATCGAAAGCCTCCTTCACATATTTCTGTTCCAAACCAGTCTCACTCATATGGGCGAGACACAAATATATCGTTTTTCTTTCCATAATTATAATTGGTTATTATTGTTTTATACTATAATATTTTCCTTTATCGACCTATCTACAAAACACTTATCATCGCCATGCCACACATGCTTGATGAATTTTCAGCAAGACACAAAAGCACAAATACCCGACTACACACCCTATGGTATTATGTATCACATCATTTGTTTCACAAAGACCTTTGACATAGACAAATTGTGAAAGTTCAATAATCACAGACAGCACAATTCCAATCAGAATAGCCTTTTTGAATTTCATTCCTAAGCCACCGAGTAATAATCCAATAGGAATAAAGAGTGCGATATTCAGCAGCACCTCTATCAAATCAGCAGGATAATCTACTCTGTACCATATATCAGGATAGTTCCAAAAAGGCATCAGTTCAATCCGTTTCCCATGATGACATGGTCTGCATATCACCGTAGAGCAAATCACGAGGAAATAATATTCAGTCAGCAGTGCTCCAAGGACAAGCCTCATCATCTTTTTCCCTTTTGTCATCAGCATCACCACAACGATAGCAACACATAGCACCAAAAAGGAAAGAAGGATATATTCAATAGAAACCCTCGGATTCAACCATTCATAAATCTCATCCATGTAGAATTATATTCCCTTTAAATATTAGTTTCACGGCAAGAACACTTTAATCTATCCCCTTGCTATTTCTCTCCCAAAGAAGATTAACAAGACCTATAGACAAATATTGCTTAGGCGAATTCTTTAGATATTCACGAACCATGTTTGCCTTATATTTAATCTCAGGAATGTTGTCTATATTTGGTAGTCTGTTGTTTTGTAACTGCTTTGGGCAAGCAATCAATACATATCGCTTTTGGAATTTTCTTTGAGTGTCTTTGTCAAAAGTCACCCCAGTTCGGGATAAGAAATAGTTTATAAAAAAGTTGGTAGTCTCATAAATATTTTGTACCTTTATAGGTGAAAATCAATTAGTTACAAAAAATATTTAATATGACTACCGATTACAAAGTTACAGAATTATTTTGTATTATAGACGAGTTTTGCAAACATTTTGATGCAGAAAATGCAGGAAATTTGTTGGAAGACAATAGCGGAGTGAAGCGTAGACGGCGTGCAGCATCGTTGTCCGACAGTGAAATCATGACGATTCTGTTGTATTTCCATTTCGGTACATTCCGCAATTTCAAGCACTACTACCTGTTCTTTATTAAGGGTACGATGAAGTCTTATTTTCCGAAAGCTGTGTCGTACAACCGCTTTGTGGAGTTGGAAAGCCGCGTGTTCTTCCAGCTCATGTTCTTCCTTAATCTGGGAGCTTTCGGAAGATGTACCGGCATAACATTCGTTGATTCCACGATGATACCCGTAT
>NZ_NPJC01000083.1:0-18030 GCF_002251405.1 Prevotella sp. P4-98
CGTTGCCTTCGTCATCGTACCTAACACGCATGCGGTCGAGGGTGTTGATGAACTGGTAGTTGTCTTCCTCATCTTCAAAGATGGTTTGATGATTAATACCACGCATCATCACATGGTAGATACCGGTGTCTGAGGGCTTTCGTGACTGTCGAGGCATTGGTTAAACCACCCTTATTCCTTTATTAGTTAGATTCTGTATTACCATTGCCTTCCACGAAGGTAAAGCAGCCTGTGCTTTCTTTATCACATCTTCTTTGTCAAGATCCTTTATATTGGGAAGCGTTCTGAAACTGACACATGCGTTTTCAAAGAGGAAATTAATGCTCTTGTCAACAATATCCTTCTCTACTTCGCCTTGCTGAATATCGACATCATACTGATCCTTATATTTCTTAAGAATGGCTGACTTGAAAAGGTTGTAAAGGGCTTTTTCGCCCTGACTCTTTGCTTTTTCTATCAGCAAATCAGCCTCCTTTAGCAAAGCTTCTTCGAGTTGTTTGTATTTAGTGTTCATCAACTTCTTATTTATCTGTCTATGTATGAAAGATAACCATAGTCCTATGAACGAAGGATGATGTCTGAAGTAGGATGGATGATGTGATTCTTGTTGTATGCTTAAATAGCCCAGCATCCAGTGCCTCCTTGATGAAATCCGCCTCGACATTCATCGGTAAAATGTATGATGGATGAAGTTTGATGGCTGTGGTGATTCCTCTTGAATGGCGTTTCGTATCGTGGGTTAAGTTGGGGCATAATCTATTCGAATGTATGGACATCAGCCTTCAGAATTCACTCCTTCAGTGGCTCCATTACCTCTGAGATACTCTTGATTGGAGGAGTTATGAATGGCATAATGGAAATATGTTTTGGGAGAACATTATAATAAGTACCTAAGCTATTACAAATTTTGAGGTTTGGTAATAAACATTATATATTCGTACTTACCTTGCAAGTCGTTAAACACAATCTGCTTCAAGTCTTTTGTCGCTTCATTTGCTGCATTAACATCATCATCCTTAATCCTTTCTGCTAAATACAACAAATAACTCATTTGATAACAATACAATGCCCATGCAGACTTAGAATTCTTTTCCAAATCTAGTTCCTTCTCAGGATTCTGATTGTCTTTATAGTCTTTTGCTGCTTTATCAAAGGCTAACGACCTTGAAACAAACAGCTTAATAGCTTCCTGATATAGAGGCTGAGCTAAGATTTCATTTTTGGTCATATGCGTTAAATTGGGTGTAAATAATGGAAAATTGTTTTCCAGTCAAACGTCAGGCTTTTCCTGTTCTCTTGGATTTTATCCTTACAGGTCGAACCTCGTTATTTCGTGATTTCTCTTCATAGTAGTTTCTGTCGGTCTCACATCCTGTATCATAAACCCTCAAAGAATTAACATCTATTCACTTTCAAGGGATAAGAAATCTTAAAGCTATTGCGTATTCGGGTAAAAAGTGCTACCTTTGTATAGAAATGAGCGGAAAAGGCTCAATTTCCCGGATGTCTGATGAATGTCGGTAAGATGGCTGATGGAAGATGGCTGAGGGCTGATGTTATTCCGCTCCGTCTAGCTTCTTACATCGATGTACCAAGATCTTTACCAATTCTTCGCAGTCATTATAGAGAGAAGCATGTTGCTTATCGGTCAGATACCCATTACGGTGTAGGAGATCTATCCAATAGAGTGATTCACGAGCTTCCTTTAGAGCTATATAAGACTTACTTTTGAAATCAGACTTCGTGATGGCATTGCAGGCTTCAGCATTATTAGCACCTATTGATGTACCACTACGAAGGAGTTGATTACATAGCGCAGACACTGATTGCAAATATACTGGTACTGATTTCTCATATACTCGTTTACCCTTCACTATCTTGAAGGATGGCTTCTTATTAGCAGCCTCTTTCAATAGGTAGTCGTTGAGTTTTATAATGCGGTCGCCAAAAGCCAAGCACTTGGTCTGTATGGCATCGGAGATTTCAGACATGATATAAGATTTCGTTGGATGAGGATTCAACCTTTGTTCATATTGGCAGGGAGGATTCGGTCTACTATGACGAAGGATGCTTCAATATGATAGACGTACACCCATTTACGGTTATGAGATACCATCCGGCGTGCCTCGGGGTGTATCTGACGCAGTGTCATTGATGTTGTCTTGCCATAGAGATCAGCATAAAATGCCAACGTCTTTATCTCCTCACGCATATTATTGGCATAGCGAATAGCTCCTTCCACCGTCATCATAGACTTAAGGAACTTGCGCAATTCTGCCATGTCTGCACGAGCTCCATGACTGATTCGAACCTCATAGATTTGCATAATCCTCGCGCACCTTGTCTATCAGTTCATCGAAGTATTCGTCCACAGACATTGTACTGGCCATTATCCTATTTCGGATGGAAGTGGCATTGAAATTCTGCTTCGTATCTGTTGCTTGATTGGTTACTATCATAATACTGCTTTTATTTTGTGGGCAAAGATACGAAAAAGATTTGAATCTTATCGCACTTTGAACCATTATTTTTCAATTTTTGTATTTTATGCTGCATGCCTGCTCTGCTGTGTCTTGTAACTTTCGTTAACAGTCAAAGTGCAAAATATCTTAATGCTATTGCAGGAATGCCTGAATTATGCTAATTTTGTAGTGAAAAGACCTGGAAAGGTCCGATTCCCGGATGTCTGATGAATGTCGTAAAGATGTTAGATGGAAGAAGGAAGATGGAAGATGTTGCTACACCCATTCTATAACTCCTCTTATTCTGTATCATTGATTTTTTTACAGCGATGATGGAGAACTTTTACCAACTCCTCACAGTCACCATATATAGACTCGTATTGCCTATCATCAATAAAACTATTCCTATGAAGCAATTCAATCCAATAAAGTGATTCTCGAGCCTCCTTTAGTGCAATAAAAGATTTGCTTTTGAAATCAGCTTTACTAATGCCGTTACATGCCTCGGCATTATTGGCTCCAATGCTGGTTCCTGCCCGAAGTAACTGATTGCAGAGATTTGACACGGATTGCAAATGAAGTGGGATGGAAGAAGGAAGATGTAAGATGGAAGATGTCTTTTGTCCAGGCTTACGTTGCCTCAATTCTTTCTTATATTTCTCATGCTCCATCGCAGCCTGTGCCAGCAAATAGTCATTGAGCTTTATTATGCGGTCGCCAAAGGCTAGGCATTTTGCTTGTATCGCATCTGAGATTATTGACATAGTCGAAGTAAGAGGTGATATGTAAGAAGTAAGAATTTAATATTCTGCTTGCGTATTTCAATTTTTTTTTTACCTTAGCGGCAGAGATGTCAGATGTATGATGGCTGACGGCTGAAGTTTTCTTTACAACGTCTTAAATGCCATCCTCAGGGCTTTATTCCCTTTAGCCTCCCAACAAATGAAATTGTTGTGGAAATGTTGTAGGAAAATCGGCTCTCTTTTCATAACTTGCTGAGTATCAGTGGCGGTAAAAAAGTGGAGTATCTATGGGAAATCTAACCTATTGGTATTTCCTTATTTCCTCTCTAAAAAGAGCAATGTTCATCAGATTAACAAACATTTTTTCAGAATCCACCTGATCTTCCTTTCGCCGCAGGATAGTTCTTCTATTCCTGGACCCGATGTGGTATCAGTCCCAGTAACTGTGGTTGCCCTTTGGAAAACGGTGGTTGTCATAACGGTGGTTTTCGTCGGCGATAGAAGAAGAGTGATAGAGCAATCCTGCGTCATTTCCTCTTTCTATTTGATGGAGTCGTTGGCGATCACCGGCTGTGGTGATTGTGCCATGTAGTTATTGACTGGCATCATATAAATCCTTATTTTAGAGGTTTTTCTGAGTGACCCTCGGGTCATCATTTTCCTTGTAGCGTACAAAGGTACACATTTTTCTGTATAAAACAGCAAAATGTTACGAAAAAATTTATCCACGGAGGACGCTCTAATAATCCACGGAACACACGGAGGGCACGGATCATCGGGAGTTTTTAGTAGCTTCGCTAGAAATCTTGGAGGAAATCTTTGTTAAGATGTTGCTGACGCAAGAAATAATCAATTTCACTATAATCTTTAAAGAAAATCCTTGACCAGAATGCGCTCTTCCTCAGGGTGTTGCCCTGGGCTAGGGAAACCATTGGGCTTTCAGCCCGTTTTTGCTTGTGTATCAAAATCTTTAGAAGAATCTTTAACTAGAATCTCTAAACTATAACCTTAACGCTAACCTTAACGCTTACCGCTTACGTATTTATTTGATAAATACAAATATCATATTTTGATATTCTCAACTGCAGGTCCTGTTTTAAACTCCAATCTGCAGTTATATCTTGATATGAAATTTTTCTTCGCTATTTCTGTTATTGAATTTCCTGTATTACTTGGTATCTTACGCCCCACTATTCTCGCTTCTCTTTTTTTAACAGCAGAATCCTTAAACAAAGGATTTTTCAATGTTGTCTCTACTTGTTTTATCGCATGTTGTATGTTTGCGCCTTTCAACTCAACAAACAATTCAAATAACGTTTGATTATCTAAATCAAGCAAAACCAATTTGTCGCACTTGACAATATCATAATCTTTAATAATACCACCATCTATGGCATATACGGCAGACATATATTCTTGCGAAAAATTTGCTCTATACACTTGTCCGCGCTCACCAACAGATATACCTTTTCTTTTGTTCCATTCCTGTTCAGGTTGACCATCAAAAGCATCCAACTTATCCTTCAGCGTTGCCATATATAAGTGAATTTAATTCAAATGTATAATTGTCCACCAATTCTGAAACAGAATCCAAGAAATCTCCTTTTATAAAACCATATTCTTCGTCTACAATATTTTCAAAGCGTCCATTCTTTATACAATATGCAGAATAAGCCTCTTTAGGAAGAACATAATCCTCAAGTCCAATGTCTCTAACTTTGTCAGGTGACTTTTCGTATGCTATGGATGCCAACAACATAACATTCAATGCCGTTAAGACATATGGGCTATGAGTTGTTAAAAACACCGTACTTGTATATCCCGTAGATTTCTGTTCCATCTTTTTCAAGAGTCCCACTAACATTTTGACTAGTTCAAACTGAGCTTTTGGAAACAGATTCTGTTCCAACTCTTCAATAAACATGTGAAAAGATCGATATGACGAACGATTCAAAATGCTATTTAGTACATTTTCAAGAGAAGCGGGAATCTTATTAATTTTAATTGGTTTTGAAGTATCTTTACTTCTCAACACCTCACTTAGTACAGCAGACAGAACCTTTACATCAATTTTAGAATCAGTTAACAGATTCAACTGCTTCAAATATTCGACTGGACTTATCTTTGCAGAAGTACCCACTTCACCTGCAAGATAAGTAGCAAGCACCTGTATAGGTAAAGCAGACTGTACTCCACTTGATGCATAATATGGCTTTATCTTTGAATGTCCATCAGCCAATGTCAAAACATCACCATATTTTTCATCATAATGATACTTCATTTTTTCAACAAAGACCAAATCAAGCGGATGTGCTACATTAAACTGCGACCTCGCCTCTCCCCATTCCAGTATATAATTGAACAACATATCAACATCTTTCGATCTGTATAAGTTTTCTATATTTTGGATAGACGACAACAAATTCCTTTCTGACGGCAAGAAACTTATTTTCAGATTATGTTTGATTTCTGCAAACTTAGGTTTTCTAACAATCTTTGCGTTGCTCTTTTTTCCTCGCATTTCTATCTGTATAGCATAACCATCGTATTTAATACAACTGCTATCAGAAAGAAAATCATCATTAAAATGATGAAATTTCTTAAGTTCATTCAAAAAGCGATAATAATGAGTATATTTCGAAACAATACTATCACCACCAATCATGACTTGTTTTTCGAGCCAACAACAAAAACACAAAATCTTCATGAATGTACTTTTGCCTGTACTCTGTTCACCGATTAACAGCATAACTTGAGAAACTGGAACAATTCCCGTTTCCCTCAAAGGTCCTATATTTCGTATTTCTATTGTCTGCATAGTATTTAAGTTTTATGCTAAGAGTGTGATCTGTGTGGTCCGTGGATGTTTTATCATCGGATCATCGGATTGTTTTCGTTAAGCCATGAGCAGAATAAAGCTCGCTTTAATTATGCCGTGGCGAGAAAACAAAGGCGTAGCCAATTTAAACGGATTTAGACGGATTTTTTTTAGTTGCATAAAGGCAAGATGTTTTGGAGGAAATCTGTATTAAAGAATGGCCGGGGGCCAGAAATTAATCATCGGAATTAAAACGGAATTAAAACGGATATTTTTTGGGGGTAGCCTACGGCTAGAAATCTTGGAGGAAATCTTTTATGAGATGTTGCTTCGCAAGAAATAATTCAATAACCAAGAAACTATAATCTTTAAAGAAAATCATTACCAAAATACGCAACAGTACGTTGCTTTATGGGAGGGTCTTATTATGGATCGCCTTTGGCTCGAAATCTTAATAAAAATCTTTAAGATAATCTTTAACTAAGATGAAGTCTGAGGTCTGAAGTCTGAAGTCTGATGGACTGGTCTTTGTCATCCTACGATAATCTCAAAATAAAAATCTCGACTGAAAATGCGCAACAGTACGTTGCTCTGCTGGAGGGATTTTGGGGGGATCGCATCGGAGATGCTCGAAATCTAAACGAAAATCTTGAACCAGAATCTCTAAACTTTAACCTATTACCTTTAAACTAAACACTCCGTGTGCTCCGTGTGGTCCGTGGATTTAACAGGATAGTTCTTCTATTCCTGGACCCGATGGAGTATCAGTCCCAGTAACGTGGTTGCCCTTTGGAAAACGTTTGTTGTCATAACGTTGGTTTTCGTCGGCGATAGAAAAAGAGTGATAGAGCAATCCTGCGTCATTTCCTCTTTCTATTTGATGGAGTCGTTGGCGATCACCATCTGTGGTGATTGTGCCATATTGTTATTGACTGGCATCATATAAATCCTTTTTTTAGAGGTTTTTCTGAGTGACCCTCAGGTCATCATTTCCCTTGTAGCGTACAAAGATACACATTTTTCCGTATAAAACATCAAAATGTTGCGAAAAAATTTATCCACGGAGGACGCTCTGATAATCCACGGAACACACGGAAGGCACGGATCGTTGGGAGTTAGACGGAATCTTTTTGGGTAGCCTACGGCTAGAAATCTTGGGGGAAATCTTTTTTAAGAATGGCTGGGGGCCAGAAATTAATCATCGGAATTTATACGGAATTTATACGGAGTTTTTTAGTAGCTACGCTAGAAATCTTGGAGGAAATCTTTTTTAAGAATGGCCGTGGGCCAGAAATAATCTATCACTCAAGTAGGCAGTCACAACATAATCTTTAAAGAAAATCCTTGACTAAAATACGCAACAGTACGTTGCTCTGCAGGAGGGGTTTCTTGGGGATCGCATCAGAGATGCTCGAAATCTTAACGAAAATCTTAAAGAAAATCTTGAAAATAATCTTTATTCAAGTTTCGCAACTGAGGGAATTGATTGAAGTAAAAGAACGTTTTCGTTAAGCCAAATGAGCAGAATAAAGCTCGCTTTAATTCTGTCATGGCGAGAAAACGAAGGATGAAATCCAACGTTTTCGTTAAGCCAAATGAGCAGAATAAAGCTCGCTTTAATTCTGTCATGGCGAGAAAAGGTGCCATAAAATGGAAGTTATCACTCCCTACGGTCGTTCGGGAAGTGAAGAGACAATAGCCTTCTGCCGTAAGACGTAGGACATTTGTCCCTTAACTTCTCTCTAACTTCCCTAACTTCCCTTAACTTCCCCACATGCGCAACTTAGGGATAACCTTAACGCTAACCACTAAACTCTAAACACTAATCACTAAACTTTAACCTATAACCTTTAAACTATAACCTATTTCTTGTCTAGGATTTCGTATTTGGAGACTTGGCTTTTGTATTCTGGGACAATGTCCTTCATCTTCTTTACTATATCCATGTCGTTGTAGGTGTAGGAGAGGTCTAGGAGGGCCTTTTCGTTTTCACATGCTGTGGCGTATTCATACTCGCGGACTTTGGCGCGCATGATCTTGGGATGCTTGGTGGGGATGTTTTCTTCCTGGTCGGAAAGGACTTCTTCGTAGAGTTTCTCGCCTTCACGCAAGCCAGTGAATTTTATTCCGATGTTTTTAGCACCGGAAAGGGCTATCATGCGCTTGGCGAGGTCAACAATCTTGACGGGTTTGCCCATGTCGAAGACGAAGATTTCACCGCCGTTACCCATGGTGCCTGCCTCAAGGACTAACTTACAGGCTTCGGGGATGAGCATGAAGAAACGGATGATGTCGGGATGGGTGACAGTGAGAGGACCGCCATTTCTAATCTGTTGCTTGAACAAGGGGATGACAGAACCGTTGCTACCCAGCACATTACCGAAGCGGGTTGTGACAAACTGGGTGATGCCCTTTACCTTGCCTTCGGCAATGGCTTTATTGAGTGATTGACAGTAGATCTCACAGATGCGCTTGCTGCAGCCCATCACATTGGTGGGATTGACTGCCTTGTCGGTGGATATCATCACGAATTTCTTGGTGCCATACTTGACTGCCAGGTCTGCAATAACACGGGTGCCATAGATATTGTTTTGCACGGCCATAGCAGGGTTGTCTTCCATCATCGGCACGTGTTTATAGGCTGCGGCATGGAAGACATACTCTGGCTGATGCGCCGCAAAGATGGCTTCCATGAAAGTGGCATTACAGATGCTGGCTACGATGGTCTCTGACTTGATAGCAGGGAACTGGCGTTGCATCAGCAGGCGGATATCATGCATGGGGGTTTCTGCCTGGTCGATAAGGATCAGTTCTGAGGGATGATAGACAGCGACCTGGCGTACCATCTCTGAACCGATACTGCCGGCAGCACCTGTTATCATGATCCTTTTGCCAGTGAGAAGGGCGCCTATGGCATTCATATCCACCTCTATCTTATCGCGTGGCAGGAGGTCTTCGATATCTACTTCATGGAGTTGGTCTTGCGGCAATTCGCTTTTCCCGTCCCACTCTAAAGCATGGGGCATCATCATGATCTTGATGCCATTAGCGATGAGTTCGTTGATGAGGTGGTCATCTTCACGGAATGTATCTGCTTGAACCGGGGATACCAAGATGGCATCAATGCCATCGGCTTTCAACTGGGATGCTAACGTATCTTTTACCTCACGGACCTTCACACCCATGAGCATGTGGCCTACCATCTGTCCGTCGGGACTGATGAAGCTATCAAGGACATAGCGTTGAGGGGACTGGCTTTTGATCATCTTCGCCATACCTATAGCGCCATGTTTGATTCCGTAGATCACGGTCTTCAGGGCTTGTTCGTCTTTTCGTCTCGCGTCAAACATGCTCTTCACGGCGACTCTGACCATAAACATCAAACAGGTTGATGAGGTGAACATCAGGATAATACCGGAGAGGGATGGCATCAGGACTTCATCGATGGACCATACATGATTCACTGCCAACGACATCAGGTAGGTCAGCAGGGATCCGAGTGATGTTGCTGCTGCGATTCGTTGCAGGTCAACGAAGGAGGAGTAGCGCACTACCCCACTATAGGTGCTAAACACGCGAAAGGCTATCACAAAGAGCAATACGCATAGCAACAGGGAGTGGGTAATGGCCCAGAAACTGGCAGCAAACCCTGAACCTCCGAGTTCAAAGTATTCGGCGAGGTAGCCGGAGAACATCACAATGGCGCAGTCTAAACATAATACGCCCCAATATGGTAGTGCTTTACTGGTAAAATACCAATTAAATATTTTTTGAATCATAATCGTTATTATATTATCTCACATGTTACACGGAGGGTAATCTGAATAATCCACGGAGCACACGGAGGACACGGATTTTTTTTTAGTTGCCTAAAGGCAAGAAATCTTTGGAGGAAATCTTTGTTGAGATGTTGCTTCGCAAGAAATAATCTATCACTCAGATAGGCAGCTACAACATAATCTTTAACTATAATCTTTAACTAGAATGCGCTCGAATACCTCGCTTTTGGGGAGGGTTTTATTATGGATCGCATCTTAGATGCTCGAATTTTTGGAGCAGTGAGAGCAGAGAATAAATCCAAAAATTTATTCTTTGCCGAGTCGCGAGAAAAATAACCTATGGTAAATCTAAAATAAAATCTTTAGAAGAATCTTAAACAAACATCTGTGTTCTCTGTGTGGTCCGTGGATTTGTTCTATCGTTTAAACTATTGAGAACATTTCATGAATGATTCTACAAACTCCATATCACAAACTGATTTCGTCTTTATAAAGTGCTATCGACTCATCAATAATAGGATTCTGTGGCATTTCCACCTTTAAATCACTGACAGTACACTGGCCTTTATCAAAAGAAAGTACAGGAATGCTGAGAGCATTGCGATGAGCCAAAATGTAGAGGCGCTTGATGACGAAATATGAATGTGACGAAATAAAGAATTGAACTCCTGATTCTGCCAATTTGAAGATAGCATCAAGGAATTGAGCTATCATTGATGGATGGAGATTGGCCTCGATCTCATCGATGATAATAATTGAATGATTATCGAGATAGCGATTGCCAAGAAGAAGATCGAGAATTGAGAGTTTTTTCACGCCCTCGGATGTGGTGGATATTTCATAGATGCGACGATCATTATCTTGGAACTGCCACTCTTTCTTGTCCTCATTGTATTCTAATCGTCCACCAACCATTGAACTGACGATGTCACGTGCCTGGACAAATGAATCGAAGTTCTTGCCTTTCTGGGTTCTACTTAATGCCTTCGCCAGATCGCTATATGGTTCTTCGAATCCGAAACGATTATCTTCCTTAGCCTCAATGATGATATCACGAATGGATAAGATCTCTTTGGCAGGGATGAAAACTGTATTGGATGATCTTGGTAAGAATGTATTCTTATCAATATTCGCCTGTTTAACAGTTGAAGGACCGAATGAATAAGTGAATTCTTCATTGTCCTCAGAAGTCATGGTGAAACTCATGGAGTTCTCACCTTTGCGTACAATATTACCGAGTTCTGAAGACTGGAATGTCCAATACAACTTATCTGATAGAATTTCTTTGTCTGTTCTGATTTCCTTACCTCTCTTGTACTGTTCAACGGTTTTAAGAGCGGAATAGAGTGCCTTAAGAACAAATGTCTTACCTGACTGATTTGGGCCAATGATAAGATTTATGGCTCCAAGATCGCCCGACTGCATCTGGGGAATCGGACCTAAATTCTTTATAGATAGTGTTTTGATCATAAACTGTTATTTTCAAAAAAGTGCTTCAACAGGGTATCGAACCCTATATCCTTTCAGATATTACCTGTAATTGAGCTTTGTTACACGGAAATCAATCATCGGATCATCGGATATTTATCCACGGAGCACACGGAGGGCACGGATTTTTTTTTAGTAGCTACGCTAGAAATCTTTGAGGAAATCTTTTTTAAGTATTGCGCGAGCGCAAGAAATATATTCAATTACCCGAGAACCAAAATCTTTAAATAAAAATCCTTGACCAAAATGTGCAACAGTACGTTGCTTTTGGTGGGGATTATTTTTATGGATCGCATCGTTGATGCTCGACATCCAAACTATAATCTTAAAGAAAATCTTAAACTAGAATCTCTTTCTGTGTCCTCTGTGTAATCCGTGGATTATTAGAGTGTGGTCCGTGGATTTAACAGGACAGTTCTTCTATTCCTGGACCCGATGGAGTATCAGTCCCAGTAACGTGGATGCCCTTTGGAAAACGTTTGTTGTCATAACGGTGGTTTTCGTCGGCGATAGAAGAAGAGTGATAGAGCAATCCTGCGTCATTTCCTCTTTCTATTTGATGGAGTCGTTGGCGATCACCGGCTGCGGTGATGGTGCCATATTGCTATTGACTGGCATCATATAAGTCCTTCGTTTTGTGTTTTACGATTCGTAGCAAGGGGTTATGACAGTGATAACAGGTTTGTTTGAATCTAGCATTTTCCCCTCGTGCGTGTGTCGCTATCAAGGGTTTTCTGATGACCCTCAGGTCATCATTTCCCTTGTAGCGTACAAAGGTACGCATTTTTCTGTATATAACATCAAAATGTTACAAAAAAAATTGTCCACGGAGCACACGGAGGGCACGGAAATCACAGAAAAAAATTATAGTATTCTTCCGTGAAAATCTTTAACCAGAATCTTTATTTTTAGATTTTTGTCATGATTTTTGTTTATATTTACCATAGGTTATTTTTCTCGCGACTCGGCAAAGTATAAATTTTTGGATTTATTCTCTGCTCTCACTGCTCCAAAAATTCGAGCATCTACGATGCGATCCATCCTTAAATCGTCCCCAGAAGCGAGGTATTCGAGCGTATTTTCTGTTAAGATTTTTGTTTTAGATTTTCCCTCCTCACCATAATCTTAAAACAAAATCCTGACTAGAATACGCAACAGTACGTTGCTCTATAGAGGCGTTTTATTATGGATCGCCTTACAGGCTCGAATTTTTGGAGTAGCGAAGACAGAGTGAGAGCGCGCTTTCACTATGCTGAGTCACGACAAAAATAACCTATGGTGTAAATCTTAAATAAAATCTATAAGACAATCTTTAACCAGAATCTTTCATTTTATATTTTTATAATGATTTTTATTTAGATTTCGAGCATCTACGATGCGATCCATCTTTAAATCGTCCCCAGAAGCGAGGTATTCGAGCGTATTTTCTGTTGAGATTTTTATTTTAGATTTTCCCTCCTCACCATAATCTTAAAACAAAATCCTGACTAGAATACGCAACAGTACGTTGCTCTATAGAGGTGTTTTATTATGGATCGCCTACGGCTCGAAATCTTAAATAAAATCTATAAGACAATCTTTAACCAGAATCTTTATTTTTGGATTTTCGTCATTAGTTTTACGACTATCGTATTCTAAAGCACTTTTGGGTATTGCTATCATACCCCCAACGTTCAGAGTAAACGCCATTGGGACTGAAATTAATCAGTATGCCAAATGGACAGTTGGTCAATCTTAGATATGACCACAATTGTTTTCTATGTTCCTCGCCAACAGTATCTAGTGCTTTCAATTCCAGAATAACATTACCCAATTCGCGGTCTGTCACTACAAGATCAAATCGCCGATTAACCTTCGACGGTCTACCCTTATAATAAATCGGAAAATCCTCTTGACGATGCACAAAATAACCAGCATCTTCAAGTTCACAACATAAACCAGCCTCATAAACCAGTTCGTCAACGCCTGCGTGCCAATAGTTGTATGCAGCAAACGCACATCCTGTAATTTTTTCGCACATTATTGCACGTTTTCTTTCAAATTCAATTTGTGTCATAGGCAAAATTTATCAATATTATTAGACAAATACTTTAATATATTTAGGTTTTATTCATCTCAACAAAAATCTTTAAACAAAATCCTGACCAAAATGCGCTCGAGTACCTCGCTTTATGGAGGGATTTGTTCGGGGGATCGCCTTACGGCTCGAAATCTTAACAAAAATCATATCTATAATCTTTAACTAGAATCTTTCATTGTATCTTCAGTTCAGAATCTTAACAAGAATCTTTAAACAAAATCCTTACTAGAATGCGCTCAAGTACCTCGCTTTATGGAGGGATTTGTTCGGGGGATCGCCTTACGGCTCGAAATCTTAACAAAAATCATATCTATAATCTTTAACTAGAATCTTTTTTCTATTCGGCGGGGGTGAAGTCTTCGTTGTGGACATCGCGGAGGGCGACGGCATAGCCGCCGACCTCGATGACGAGTTGGCGGTCGCGGTCAACGCGGACGATGTAGCCCTCGAAACCTTTGAAGATGCCAGTGAGGACACGGAGTTTGACGCGGTCTTTGGCGAATTTCAGGAAGGGGTCACGTAAGAAGGTGATGTGTTCGGGGTGACTGGAGAGGACTTGCATGAAAGGTTGCATCTTCTGGTGGGAGATGCTGGCGGGGAGTCCTGTGCTGCAGTCTTTGATCAGATGGTAGGAGGGGTAATGGGTGCGTAAGAAGGTTTGTAGCGACTGGGTGTCACCCTGTAGGAAGACGAGGCCACTGACGGTGGGGAGGTGTTTCTTGATGACTCCCTTGCCATTACTCTTCTGTTTATATTTATAGGAATAATGGATGAAACAGGCGTGAGGGGCTTCAGGATGGGCGAGGTTGTAGGCGTCCATCTCTTTTTTGAACGCCTCTACCTGTCTGTTATGTACGAAGAGGTAGCCCCAGGGTTGTTGGTCATCCCCTGCCCTGTCTTCGGCATTAGATACTTGTTGTTTTACTGGTTCTGATGTAGCATCAACACTTTTGATACGTATGCCTTTAGGAAAACGCTTGTCGTTTTCGTTGGCAACAGAAGGTGTTGTAGAGCAATCCTGCGTCATTTTTTTATTTTATTGTTTGAGGTTTAGTGGGTTGCTACCCATGTGGCGTACAAAGTTACGAATTATTTTTTAATATCACACAGAAATCAGTGATTTTGTTTATCCACGGAGTGCACGGAGGACACGGATCATCGGAATTTAGACGGATGTTAGACGGATGTTTTTTGGTTGCGCGAGCGCAAGAAATCTTTTGTGGAAATCTTTAATGAGATGTTGCTTCGCAAGAAATAATATATCATTCAAAATGGATAAAAACAAAATCTTTAACAAAAATCATTGACCAAAATGCGCTCGAATACCTCGCTTTTGGGGAGAATTTTATAATGGATCGCCTTACAGGCTCGACATCCTAACGAAAATCTTGAAAATAATCTTCAACTAGAATCTTTTTCCGTGTCTTCCGTGTGTTCCGTGGATTTTTAGTTGCCTACGGTAAGAAATCTTTGGAGGAAATCTTTAATAAAATATGGCCGGAGGCCAGAAATTATTCATCCTCTATAACCTATAAACACTAAACTCTAACCACTAAACTTTAACCTTTAAACTATAACCTTTAAACTATAACCTATAAACACTAAAAACTCCGTGTACTCCGTGTGTTCCGTGGATTATTATCATCGGATCTTAGACGGAATTTATACGGAAACAAAATCTTTAAAGAAAATCCTAAACAAAATGCGCTCGAGTTCCTCGCTTTTGGGGAGAATTTCGTTATGGATCGCCTTACTGGCTCGACATCCTAACGAAAATCTTGAAAATAATCTTCAACTAGAATTTTTCTGTGTCTTCCGTGTGTTCCGTGGCTTATTATCATCGGATCTTAGACGGAATTTAAACGGAAACAAAATCTTTAAGAAAATCTTAACAGAAAATGCGCTCGAGTTCCTCGCTTTTGGGGAGAATTTTATAATGGATCGCCTTACAGGCTCGACATCTTAACGAAAATCTTAAAAATAATCTTAAGAGAATCTGTGTGATCTGCGTAAACCGTGTGAGACATTTCAGGAGTTAGTGTTAAGGTTAGCGTTAGGGTTAAAGATGGAAAATTGTTAGTATTTTTACCGGACAAATTTAATTTATTTTTTCAATAACAATAATTATAAACCAAAAACAACTAAAAACATGAGCAAAAACAAGACTTTATCCAAAAAAGAATTAGCAATTCTTTTAGGTGTTAACAAGAGAACACTTAACAGATGGCTTAAGCCTCACCGTAACGAACTCGAAAAGCTTGGTGTTAAACCCTGTGGACAGATTTTCACTCCAGGTGCAGTGAAATATCTGTGTGAAGTGTTCTGCATCTCTCTCGATTAAAGTCCTCGAAAAGAGTGACAAAGAGTGACAAAAAGTGACAAAGAGTGACAAAGAGTGACAGTCACCTTTTCAGACTTTGTACCTTTGCAAACGACAACAGGTGATGAGCCCTGAATGATGAGGGGAAGACACCACGAGAATCTAAAACAGTTTAAAACCAAAGATTATGACAAAAATCAGAAATCCTACAACAGGGAAGAGGGAAGGAAGATGCACTAAAACGCATCATTCTCCGATGAACACCCTACCAGTTATCGTTCGGTTCTCGTTCACTTCTCGTTAGGTCCTCGTTCGTCTCTCGTTCGTCTCTCGTTGCTTATTCGTTAGTCTATCGAAGACCTATCGAGGACCGAACGAGGAACAAGCGAAAAACGAACGAAAGAGCGACGAGAAAACGACGAGAAAGGAGCGAAAATGCGACGAGGAAGGAGCGATGTAGCTTCTTGCTGGTGGCGAGGAAGCTTTTTTATTCATTCCGCCAATATTGGCACAAAATCAACGTTTTCGTTAAGCCAAATGAGCAGAATAAAGCTCGCTTTAATTCTGCCATGGCGAGAAAACGAAGGATGAAATCCAACATTAAAACAACAAACATTATGGCAATTTTAAACGGTATTATTTCAAAACTTTGTGGTTCAGCAGGTAATCTCACCTTCAAGAGAAACGGTGGACAGACGGTGGTATCAGAGAAGATCACCCAGAAGAAAGACGCGAAGACGGGTCAACAGCTGAAACAGCGCATGAAATGGGCGAACATCATCAGAGAATATCAGGTGTTGCAACCCTATATGAAGCTCGCCTTCGGCGGTACACGCAACAGACGTAGCGACTACCATAAATTCGTGTCGTCGAACCTCTCACACTCTCCTGTGTATCTCACCAAGCCTGACGTGAATGCAGGCATCTGCATCGTTGCACCCTATGAGATCACACACGGTAAGGTGAAGTCGATATCGGTGACCGGTAAGGGTAACCAGGCGGTGACAGACATCGATCTCGGCGACCTGGTCATCACAGCAGAGACCACCGTGGCAGAGTTCTCGAATGCCGTAGTGCAGAACAACAGGGGGTATGATTACGGGGACCAGATCACCTACTTCCTCCTCACACAAGAGGTGAACGACGTGACACACGTGCCGATGGTGAACGTGGATGCTAGCAGCGTAGTACTCGTGAGACGTAGCGAAACGAAACTACTGTCCCTTGCAGACGTTCGTGGCTTCTCTATCCAGGAAGGCTGTCTCGCAGCACAGCAGAATCATGACTTCGGCAACCACGGTATGGTATGGATTCACTCCCAAAAAAGAAAAAACAAAACGGAGATATCGGCTCAGTACCTCATCGTAGAGAACAAGCTATTGGAGGCATACCAGAATGATGAGGCGTACGAAGAGGCGGTGAACAGCTATGGCGGTTCGACCGACATCTTCCTCTCGCCCGATGAGAAGTCTAACAAGGAAAAGGCTGATGAGGTGGTGTCGCCTACTACCCCAACAGACACGAAGAAGACGCTGACACTGGTGGCGAACCCGATGGGCGGTGGCAGTGTGACCGGCGGCGGTAAGTATGAGGCTGGCACGGAAGTGACCATCACTGCTACCCCATCGGAGAACTACACCTTTAAGAGATGGAGTGATAACGACACCTCTGCGTCTCGTACCATCACGGTGAATAGCAGTCAGACGCTCACTGCCTACTTCGAGACGGTGACTGGTGGGGATTCGTCTGAACAGAACCCTGGTGGCGGATTGGAGGGGTAACAGATAACCACAAGAGAGATTTATGCAACTAATCCTATTTTTATATTTAAAAACTACGAGTATGAGAATTAATTGGAAGCGCGTAGCGCTGTATGTGCTGAGAGTGATAGAGCAGTTGAACACTCGTGTTGCCGACGGGGCTATGACCCAGCTGTGATGCGGATCAAGGGGGGGGTTGGGTGGGATCATCGATCATCGGAATTTAGACGGATTTAGACGGATGTTTTTTGGGGGTAGCCTACGGCTAGAAATCTTGGAGGAAATCTTCTTAAAGAATGGCCGGAGGCCAGAAATTCTTCAATTCAATTAGCCTCCATAAATAAAATCTTTAACTAAAATCTTTGACCAAAATGCGCTCGAGTACCTTGCTTTTGGGAAGGGATTTATTGGGGATCGCATCGGAGATGCTCGAAATCTTAAAGAAAATCTTTAGAATAATCTTTATTCAAGTTTCGCAACTGAGGGAATTGATTGAAGTAAAAGAACGTTTTCGTTAAGCCAAATGAGCAGAATAAAGCTCGCTTTAATTCTGTCATGGCGAGAAAACGAAGGATGTCAT
>NZ_NPJC01000084.1:0-45241 GCF_002251405.1 Prevotella sp. P4-98
ATTGTTCTAAGGACAGAATAATCTCTTTCGATTCTTTATATATAGCCCATGTCTGATGGTATGGGAAGAGAATTCACGTATCTGTCTTCACATGCAACTAATCGCTATTTTATCCCGAATTGGGGTAATTACTGACCTTTATTAGTCTACAAATTCAAATTCATCCTTATAGCAGGTTATTTCTGCTCCACTGCCTAATACAATGCAGGTGTACTGATAGCCATGATAGCCACCGTCTATGCTATCCAAATCCACGCTGATGTCCCAATATCCACGATAGGGAACAAATAGCCTTGCGTATCTCATTGCATCCTCCTTTCTTCGTTAGAATGGCATGTCCCTCTCGTCAGGTGCTGGAGCGTCCTGCGGTGGCTGGGGTGTGTTCTTCGCCTTTGCCCCTTTCTTGGCAGCCTTCTTCGGGTTGTCGTTCTGCTCCTCTTTCTTCCCTGCATTGACGAAAGCGATGCTGTCCGCATTGATGGAGATTTGTGTGTGGCTCTCGCCTTGGCGGTCTTTCCACTGGGATGTGGAGATAGTTCCCTCCACGAGAATGAGCCTTCCCTTGGTGAGATATTCAGCCAGACGGACATGCTTCTCCCTGCTGCTGCGTACCCTTACCCATGTAGTGATGTTCTGACCTTTGGAGTAATCATCAACGGCTATGTCAACCGCCATGAATGTTCCGTGCGTTCCTGTGATGACTTGGCAATCCTTGCCGATGCGTCCGATAGTGTGCGTGTAAAGCATAATCTAAAATGTATGATGGTGAATAATCGAATGAAATCTAACTCTTTTCTTTTCCCTTTAATCAGGAAATCTGCATTGCAGAGGGAAGAAGAAGGCTCACTTGGCCTTCTTCTTTGAAGTTTTCTTCTCCTCCGCAGGAGCTTCTTCCTCCTTGTCGGGAGTCTCATAGAACTTGGTGGCTACCAGCAACACTCGCTGATGCTTGACACCTTCTTGATCGCTCCATTCCTCAGGCTTGAAGTAACCTTCCACGGTGAGCATTGCACCCTTGGTGAGCTTGTCGAATGACTCGGCGTTCTCGTTCTTACGCCATGCTTCCACGTTGACGAAAGCCGATACGCGGTTGTTCTCTTCGCCGTTCTTCTCGTTACGGCCGATAGCCAGTGAGAAACGTGCTACTGAAGCGGTTGTGAACTGACGGATTTCTGCATCCTTACCTACGAAACCTGTTACTGCGAAATTGTTCTCGATCTTTTTCATTGTTTTGAATTTTTAGAAGTGAAACATTTATTTTTTACGTTGCTATCAGAGTTGGCAAGGGAAGTATGGGAATGCAAGGAATTACCGAATTATTTCACCCTTGGGCCAGAAAAGTTTTTATTGGCTGGGACAGACAGCAAAAAGTTTTTGAAAAAATTCAGGGAATAAGGCACCTGGTACTTGCTGAATACGGCTTGCACTAACTTTGCGACGGAAAAAGTAAGTGTGACTCGCTTCGCCCGGAAAAATCATCAATGAGGAAGTCGGAATAAGAACAATTCAGTGACAGATATGAAATGGAGGATGCCCGATAGTCCAACGCTCGGTAAATACACGTTATGGCCATCGGACGGAGAAGTACACAGCGTGAAGGTAACGTATCATTTTGCTGACAATAGGATGTATGCAGAACGCAGAAAGTTCATTGACAGGTAAGCGAGTGCTATCAGCCTGTGGGTTAGCCTGAATAATGGCTATAGTATACAAGGAAATTCTAAGCCGAGTTATCAATTGATAGCTGACGAGATATAGGCAGAAGAAGGGGAAAACTAGAGTAGGAAGGAAATGATGTTTGCTTTTTTTATGAAGAGGGATTCTTATTCAGAGGAATCAGAAGAATAAAAATATAAAATAAATGTTCTTGGGTGTTTATCTTTTTGAGGACACAGGGATATGCTTATAGAAACTTAAAAATAATTGCAATGAGAAGAAATAACGTAGTAATAGTACCAGCAAAATGCCAGCATACAGGTAAAATGTATGGCATTAGAGCTGAAAGAAGGAATGACGGCTGGCACATGAACTGGGCTTTTGAACTCCCAGAGGATGAAGCTGTGCGAGAGAATTTTGGAGAAGAGACTATTTCGGGACGAGTCGTAATTGACCCAGAATACCCGGGATGCCCTTATTGCGGTGGGAAAGGTTTTGTTCATTGCGGAAAATGCGGAAAGCTTTCTTGTTGGGATGAGGAAGAAGTTTTATTCAGTTGCCATCACTGTGGCCATACAGGTGAAATCGGTATGAGCGCAGATGAATTTGATGACATTAAGGCTGGAGATTATTAATTTGATATACAATAGAAAAAAATGTCAGAGTTAAGAACTGGTGAGACCATTTCACTTCAAGGAGGTGGAAAGGTCACGATAAAAAAGGAATTAGGAAGAGGTGGACAAGGTATTGTTTACCAAGTTGACTACAACGGTAAAGACGAAGCACTCAAATGGTATCTGAAGGATGAAGGCGATTTGTTCTATCGTAACCTTCAGCGTAATGTCAATAGTACGCCACCATCATCCAACTTCCTGTGGCCGCTTCGAATAACCGAGCGTCAAAACGAGAGTTTCGGATATGTTATGCATCTCCGTCCGAAAGGATATTATGAACTTGGAGATTTCTTCACGGCCAAGGTCCGATTCAAGAATTATGATAGTGTTCTTCATGCAGCCATCAACATCTGCAATGGTTTCCTGAGACTGCACCTTTCTGGTTATAGCTATCAGGACCTGAATGAAGGTAATTTCTTTATCAATCCTGAAAACGGAGATCTGCTAATTTGCGACAACGACAATGTTGCAGCAAATCGTACAGAGTCAGGAATCAAAGGCAAAAGCCGGTATATGGCAGCTGAGGTCGTTAACGGAGGTGTACCGAACATCCAAAGTGATGTCTTCTCTTTAGCAATAGTTCTGTATCGCCTTTTCATGCTCGACCATCCTTTTGAAGGAATGACAACATTGAAATATGTTTGTCTTACTGATGAAGTGGAACGAAACATCTATGGTGAAGGCGCCATTTTTGCTTGGGACCGTGAAGACAACTCTAACCGTCCTCATCCCCAGATTCACTATAATGCCCATTTGCGTTGGGGCTGGTGTCCTCAAAGCCTTAAGGAAGCATTCCAAAAGGCTTTGGGCAAGGAAAGTGTCCTTCACCCAGAGAGTCGCATGACCGATCGTGAGTGGAAGAATCTCTTCGTTGAGCTTCGCCGCAAGCTGATTGTGTGTCCTGAATCAAAAGGAACAGACCATGACTTTATGGTTGATGATATCAATTCAACGTTGACGTGTCCACTCTGTGGAAAACCTGTAGAAATAGGTGCGTTGTTGAAATTTGGAGATGGAACAGAGTATGTATTAACACGTCACAAGAAACTGTATTTAGACGATTCCGATGAGACTGTCGGTGTTGCTCGTGTACGCAAAGCTGATGGCAGGACAGAATTGGGTCTGCAAAACCGTTCCGATAACAACTGGATGGTTTTCACTGCTTCCGGACGTCTTAATGAGCTGGCGAAGGATGACATCATGCCTTTGCGTGACGGTATGAAAATAAGATTTAATAATCGTACAACTGCAGAAGTTATTATTCACTAATTAATTTAACAAAAAAGATGAAGATGGAGAATTTAAATCCCTTCGAGAGCGTAAAGCCATGCGCTCGCAGACAGATGAATCTGTTTTATTTGATTGACTGCTCAGGTTCAATGAGAGGCAACAAGATCGAGTCTATTAACCAGGTGATGCCAGATATTATGAGAACCATTGCCGATATTGACGAGAGCAATAAGGACAATGCTCAAATTAAGGTCGCTTGTCTAGAGTTCAGTAGTGGCTGTCAGTGGAAATATCCTCAGCCCGTTCTAGCCAATGATTTCAAGTGGCAGGATATTCAGGCTGGAGGCGTAACAGATCTGGGAGCTGCATTCAAGGAACTGCGTGCGCATATGAGTCGCAATAGTGACCTTGCTTCTGACACAGGTCATTACGCACCGGCAGTTATCCTTCTTTCCGATGGTCGTCCTACTGATGCTTGGAAGAATGCCTTGAAGGATCTGCAATCCAACAAGTGGTTCCAGGTGGCCACAAAGGTCGCTATAGCTGTTGGTGACGATGCCGATAAGACCGTCTTAAACGAGTTCGCTGACAATAAAGATGAACTGGTTATTACCGTTCATAATTTGGATGCCTTGAAAAGCGTAATCCGTTTGGTGAGCTGTACTGTAAGTAAGATTGGTTCGAACAGCACATCGGTGGGTGAGAAGACCAAATCTGACGAGATTAGTGAGATGGTTGACGATGCCGTGAAGGAAACACCTGGTGCTGAGAATGCCAATCATCAGAAACCTCAACCTGATATATGGGATTAAGTCCAATGACTACAGAGGGACAAGAAAATACAACCACGTTATGGGTTCTTCTTGATGTAAGCAACTGCATGCGTGGAGCTACCATTGAGTCGGCTCGGAACGTACTTCAACAGTATGTATTGAGCCAACTCATGTTGAGTGGCTTGAAGATTTCGCTGATAACATTTGGCAACACAGCTAGTCTGTTGACTGAACAACCGTTGGCTATTGAAGAGTTCCAGTTACCTGAAGAATTTACGATAGGTGGAATGTGTAACCTCTCTGATGCATTATCCCTATGTAATAATTTGATATCACAAGATGATAAAATTCTCCTCTTGACTAAAGGTTATACAACAGACAGTTATGGAAATCAGAATCACATATTGGATAATGATTGTCACGTTGTCATGTTAGACAGTTCTTCAAATCGAGTACCAGTTACTCTAAGTTCATATTTCTCAGGAAGGTTGAAGGTCTATAATATGAAGGAGGAGTCTCTTAAAAAGCTAAGCATTAATCTCAATTGTGTAATCAAGTAATATTGTTGTTGTAGAGAAGATGATTACCTTTTCAAAATCAATTAAAGGTTCTAGCCATGATGACAATGGCAAGCCAATGCAGGATTGGAGTGAGCACCTGTATCTTGAAGATTACAAGGCTGACATCCTGCTCGTTAGTGATGGCCATGGTAGTGACAAACACTTCCGAAGCGATCGCGGTGCCAGGTTCGCTGTTGAAGCAGCTAAGGAAGGGCTGGTCGAATTTCTAAAGGATTTTGATCCCATTCTTCCCGAAGAGACCTTTAGAAAAAGGGGAATACAGGGAGTAAAGGATTCAACCCATGAGGATTATACGCCCCATGATGAGTATGAGCGGGAATTCCGACAGCTGTTTGAGCATATAAAGTTTCGCTGGTGTGAGAAAGTCGTGAAAGACTGGGCCGAGAATGTTCCTCTTGACAAAGAGCTAAACTATTCGGGCATGCAGGGGAAAAAGATGGACTTGTTATATTATGAGAAGGGGCGTGAGGTGGTTGCTTACGGCTGTACATTGATAGCAGCTGTTAAGACACCCAATTACTGGATGGCATTCCAGTTAGGTGATGGGAAATGCATTTCGTTTCATGCTGATGGCACTTGGTATGAACCTATACCATGGGATAGCCGTTGCTTTTTGAACATTACGACTTCGCTTTGCCATGAGGGCAGTGAAAGTTTTCGCTATTGTTATGGCAACACTGACTGTCCTTGCTTGTTCATCGGATCCGATGGTATGGATGACAGCTATATGCCTTTGGACAAATTGGCGGAATTCTATGGACTTGTGATAAGGGTCGTTGCAGAAAACGGAGTTGATTATGCGACAGAACAGCTTATAAAAATGATGCCTATCATAAGCGAAAAAGGAAGTCATGATGACATTTCCATCGCGTTCTGGCTTGATGACAATGTGGTACTTCCATTAAGTAAAGCCATCCTTTCACGGAAGTTGGATTCCTTGGAAACCGACTCAAAAGAACAAGAGAGTAACAAGAAGGAGGCAGAAAGCAGACGTGTAGAGGTAACGGAGAGAACTAAGCAGCTTCAGCAAGAGTCTGGTGTTTATGAAAACAAACGCTCAGAGCTTGATCGGAAAATGAAAAAGGTTCAGGAAGATAAAAAGAAGGCCGAGGAGGACTTCAATGTCGCCACCTTTCTTTACGAGGATGCTAAAAAGAATCTTGATCAAGTTATCTCAGTTTTTGATAACCTCGAAAAACTCTCATCAGAAAATGAAAGAGCCTATGAGAACCATCTCCGGGAAGTGTGTGTCGCAGAGGAAATGTTCAGGGAAATCGAAAAAGAAATCCAAGCGCTCGAAAAGAAGATAACGCAGGATTTTGAAGAGATGACAAACATCCGGAAAATATTAATCTCATTTGATTCGTAAATGAAGAAGTGTAAGATTTGCCGTGCAAAGGCAGTAGTTAATTCTGAAATCATTTCAGGACTCTGCTGTTGCAGGATGTGTGGGAAATTCTTTCTTGAAGGAATGGGCGCAGATAGTACGCTATCTGTCGGCCAGATTCTTCGGGAGGAAATCAAACTGTCGGGATATAAAGATACGTTGCTCGCCCATGATTCGATTCATGTGGTTGCACAATTAAGACACGTTGCTCCTGCCATTTTGAATGCGTTTACTGTTGTGCTTGACAGTTGTAGTCATGTGATTCTTGACCTGATGCGTTTATCCCAGGAGGCGTTTGATCCAAATGCAAGAACAATTATATGTAATGGAATAGAAGTTGAGACAGGGCTTAATAGTGCGTTAGTATCTTTCATTGTTGATACCTATGCATATGCACTTGGTCTGATGGAACTTCCTATCGAATATAGCAATGATGGTGCATCAAGTGTAAAATTGAAAGTAAATAGATTTGCTGCAGAAAGGACTTCCATCAAATGTGGAGAATCGGTCAGACTTTTCTGGGATGTGAGTCAACCTGATGCGGTAGTGGCTATTTCTGATGGTTTTCATCAGTGGTGTGTTCCTGCCTCTGGATCCTTGACAGTTAATCCTTCTAAAGATAGAATTTATACGCTTACGGCTGTTAAAGGGGGATATTCTGTCTCGCCGGAAATCGTTAAAATTCACATAGTGAAGCCTGTCAATATCAACAGTCTTAAAGTTTCTAAACAAAAGGTTTATGAAGGCCAAAGTGTGAATGTAAGCTGGAAAGTTTTCGGTGCTACTCACATTGAACTCTTTGTGAATGATGGATATGAGTATCGAAAAGTTGAAGATGTGTCTTCTTTACGAAATAAGGAAATCAGGTTAGTAAGAGACAGCCAGATAATTCTAACCTGTTATAACGAATGCTATCAGGCTCAGAAAATCATTCATGTACAAGTAAAAGGTGCACCCAGATTTCCTATTCAGGAGTTGACTTGCCTTAAACATCTTCCGGAGATTAACATTCTTGGCCCCGCCTTGCCAGTTATGTATGGCCGTGACCAGTTACTGACAAAACGATTAGAACAGCTGAACAAGTCAGAAAAAGGGCTGTATGGTTTATTGAAAGGAAGGGTTAGTTCTAGTTTCAAGAGCATTTGTAGTCTGTTGACTAAAGTTAATTGACTAAAAGTGGAATACAGGGTCATCAAAAAGTGGTTGTTTAACATATAACTTGTTTATAATTTAGATAAAAATGGGATATAATGAAGTAGGGGAGACACCTCTATTTCATAAAATTAATATAGTAAAACATTGACAGATGAGTAATTCTAAAACAACTAGAGAAGTAAGCTTTTTTACACGTTTCCTGTGGTTCGTCGCAGGAGCAGATATTGAGATGTTATCTTTGTGTCCACTCGACTATAAGAAATATGAAGCCATAGGGATGACCATTCTGATGACTTCCTTAGTAGGCTTCGCAGCAGGCTCTTCGGCTGCATGGTATTTTACGGAAGATACCTTGTGGACTTTGGCTTTTGGCCTGTTTTGGTCTTTGCTTATCTTTAGTATTGATAGAAGTCTTGTCGTTACCTTAAAAAAGGATCCATATAAAAAGTCATACTATGTCCTGCCTCTTGTATTCAGAGGTTTTCTGGCGATTTTGGTTGCAGGTATCATGTCGATTCCTTTGGAACTTCTCGTTTTCAATGGTTTCATTCAAAACGACATAGAGAACTATAAATCTGATTTGCTTAAACAGCAGCATGATGATAGCTTTGATGCCCAACAGGCTGCCGAATATGATTCGAAATCAGAGTCTTTGAACCAGTTGCTGAAAACGGAGTCCAGTAAGAAGGATGATATTGAGATGTCGATTAACAACAAGAGGTCCGAAAGGCAGAGAGAGGTGAATATGCTTAATCACCCTAATACCACTACATATAATAATGCCCAGGCGAGTGCAAATGGATTGCAACGTCAATTGAATGAACTGTATTCTCTTCCAAACTCCGACTATCGCCGGAATAGAATCCCAGGCTTACGTTCTCAGATAAGCCACCAGAGGAGCGTCATGTCAAGCGAAATTAATGCTTGGAATTCAAAAGTCAATGCACGTATATCAGAACTTGACAATGAGATTGCACAATTGTCAGATGCATTGAGAGTTGCGAAGGAAACTATCGCGAGAACTGACAAGGAGAAGCAGCGCGTAGATTCAACAAGCGTCAGCTATCAGGCCAGGGCTGAAGAGTCCTTAAACAAGACGGATGAGCGTTTTAGAAACGGTAATAACTTTACATTATACTATGCTGTTCTGGCTCATGCAATATATAAGACTCATAAGGTTACTCATGAGCGAATGGGAACTGATGGAAAAACGTATACTTATGAAACAGAAGAGTTTGTTAATAAGGATTTTATGTTTCTCCTGTGGTTTATCAGAGCCATGTTCTTTGTGATAGAACTTCTTCCGAGTATAGTCAAGGTCGTGTCAAAAGCCGGTCAATATGAACTGAGGGTTTATCATCAAGAAGAGGAACTGAAAAAGTACCTTCATAGTCAGGAGTATCAGGATTATTGTTATAAGATGCTGCATGGTGATAATCAACTGGAGATGGATCTTCAGGCACAAAGACACGATGCCGAGAAGAAAGTACAGCATGATATTATTCAGGCAATCATTAATGCCGAGGAATCTGTTGCAAAGGACAGTATTGATAATTGGGAAAAGCTTGAAAAAGGTAAGATGCTTGTACGCAATAGTGTTCTATGAGTATACTTTTGAAAAACAAATGGGATATATAAATAACATAATATAGTGAGGATGAAAAAAGCGAATAATAAAAGAGAGCAGTTACGCTTGATTAGGAAATACCTCCATGGCCTGATGAACGATGTCGAGGAACGATCTTTCTTTGATATGATTAAAATCGATGAAAGTCTTCGTAGGTTAGCAGCAGCTGAGGTGGTTCTATGTAAGAATTATGAGTTTGAACAGAGACGTAATGAGCTTTTTGTCGAAGAATTACAAAAAATTGCCTCTGGGAGTTTATCTTTTGACAGTAATAGGGATATAGCTATAGAAACAGATATCAAATAGTATTCATTAAAAAGTACAAGAAGATGAGAAATTACGAGAATTACGACGAAGATTACGATTACTTCGAGGAAGAGAAAACGTATGAGAACTACAATGGCAGTTATGCCCAGGATGTAGAAGGTTGGAGCGACCAGGACATAGATGATGTGTTTGACGGTGATCCAGACGCGTATTGGAATATTGACTAAAGAATAGGCGGTATGACAAATACAAAGATTCCTGGAGTGAGTTTCTCATGGAGAAGAGCACTTGGCATTACCAAAATCAAAAGGAGGTTTACCAGTGCTACCGGCATACCAACAACTAAGTCTGGTATCGAGAGAAAAATAGGAGCAGCCGTAGCTGGCGTTGTTCTTAAGTTATTCAAATAGTCTGTATGTTACGATGAATGTTAAACCATAAAAGAATACGGTCGTGAAAATTAGAGCTTTATTTACATTTTTTATTGCCTTGTTAGTCTGTGTTACAGCAAAGGCTGGTGACATTAAACGTCCTGACAGCTACAATTATCAAAGAGGTTGTGAGGCTGTATCGAATGGTGAATATGAGGAAGGCATGCGATACCTTCTGCTTGAGCTAAAGGATAATCCCAAGAATGGATATGCGTGGTCATGGATCCTTTCAATCCACATGAACAAGAGAGAGCTTGGTGATGCTGTTGATGCCGGACAGATGGCTCTTAAGCTCCTGCCCAAAAAGGATTCTTATTACATTGGCTTCGTTCATAAATCACTCTCCAGGGTGTATTACTATATGGATGACAAAGACAAGCTTTGTCGGAAATTAGTCTCGCTATTAAAGCGGATCCAAAGGAAATGGATTATGTCGCCATGCGTGCTGACCTCTATTACTACGAGAAGGAATATGATAAAGCCAATGCGGATTTCGAAAAGTTAATCTCTAACGATCCAGGCCAACCTGCTGGCTATATGGGCATTGGGAGAAACCTTCTTGCTCAAAAATCCTATGATGCAGCCATTGAGAAATTCAACTATGCGATGAAGTTGGATGAAGAGTTTTCTCAGCCATATGCCTTTCGTGCCGATTGCTTTATTGGTAAAGGAGACTACCGTTCTGCCGCGCAGGATTTGGTTAAGGCTTTGGAGATTGACGCTAATGACAGGGCGTTCTCAATGATGGTTGAATGTAATGATACATGCTATGAGAATATCATTGTCTTGATGAATATCAAAGCCTCCAGTGATACGAAGGAAACGGATTGGGATTATTTTCTTGGAGTTGCGCACCAGGGGCACAATCATTTCCGAGATGCAATCGTCAATTACAAGAAATCATTGGAAAAGGAGTCACATTCTCTTACATGTGAGAATATTGCTGAGTGTTATGGTGAGTTAGGTGATTATACAAGGGCTCACCAATATATCGACATGGCCATTGCAATGGATTCTACTCGTAACGATTTATATCGGGAAAAGGCTGATTATTACTATTACTCAGGTGATTATTCGCAGGCGATAGCCATGATGGATAAATACATCAGCTTTGATCCAGAAGCATATTTTGGCTATTACCGTCGAGGGTTCTACAAAGACAATACCCAAGATATAGATGGTGCCATAAAGGATTATACCTATTGTATCACATTAGAGCCAAGATATACATACGCTTACCTGGGAAGAGGTGATATGTACATGGCGAAAGGAAATGTCGATGCAGCCAAGAAGGATTATCAGACAGTTGTTGCCCAAGATACATTAATCCTTGAACAAGGTAATTGCAGGCAGTACGCATATCAGATGCTTGGTCAGAAAGATAGTGCCGAGGCGTATATGCAGCGTATTCTAGACAAGTATCCGACTGAAGGAAATTACTATGATGCAGCTTGCCTGATGTCTCGAATGGGAGAACTCCAGCGTTCCATCGAATATTTGAAGGTGTCTTTTGAAAAGGGATACCATGAAATCAACCATTTGGAGAAAGATGATGACCTGGATGGAATTCGCGATATGAATGAGTATAAGGAACTCGTAGGCAAATACAAGCAGATCCTGAAAGAGAAAAACGCCTTGAATGCTGATGACAGCATCAGTGAAGCAGAACTGGAAACTACAGAAATCCCTTTCAACAAGTCCGGAAATATGATGATGATTGAGTGTACGATTAATAGTCTGCCTCTGCATTTCATCTTTGATACAGGTGCTAGCGATGTTAGTATTTCCGATGTTGAGGCAAACTTCATGATGAAGAATGGATATCTGCATCCCAATGACGTTGTCGGTAAAGCGCGTTATCAAACTGCTGATGGCAATATCTCCGAGGGAACGGTCATTAACCTGAAGCATGTAAACTTCGGAGGCTTGGAGTTGACAGATGTAAAAGCATCCGTCGTGAAGAGCCAGAAGGCTCCGCTGCTTTTGGGGCAGAGTGTGTTTGGTAGACTTGGGAAAATCGAAATAGATAATCGGGAGAAAGTCGTTAAGGTCACACATCCAAAGAAGCAGTAATCTTGAACAGATATGGCATAGTGTAACACTAGACTTGAAGTGTTCCAATATTGTTATGAAAAGCAGGAGATGACAATGTTGTCTCTTGCTTATTTGCATTTATAAAACTCTCTCTCTTCTAGCATTTTGATGCGGATTTGCGCTAATTAAAGTCAAATTATGACTTTATATATTATAAAAAGCCAAAATATCACGAGTTATTCATAGTTATTTCGTAACTTTGCATTAAATTCCGAGTGTTATGGCCAAAAAGATTAGCATGATTCCACAGAGTCAGTCAAACTCTCTAACTGAGAATGCACTGCTTGACTTTATCAGACAAGAGCTCAATAATTATTATAATGATTGTGAGCCTAACATCATCAGTAAAGTCAGGGCAGCATACCCATCGTTGCGCGACGAACAAATACGTGACATCTTTCAGGATGTTTGTATCGCATTAGTAGAAAAAGCTCATGATGGGAACTTTAGATTGACTTGTTCTTTATTCCATTATGTGTATAGATGCTGTTGGAATAAGGCAGAGCATGAGACCCGTCACCCAGAGAGAACATGGCAACTTCCTACTGATGACATCATTCGTGATGATAATCAGGACGATTTTGAGGGTCAGCCTGTTCAACAAGACAAGGTTGACCAATTGCTTAACTCCTTGTTTGAGGAACCTGACGAAAGAGAGGAACTTCTAAATAGAGTTTGTGAGGTTGTCAAAGACCTTCCTGCCCCGTGTGACAAGATTCTATATGGTATGTATAGTACCCCTAAGAAGAAACAAGAAGTTATTGCACAAGAATGCGGCTATAGTAATGCCGCTGTTGTAAGGGTGATGGCATCTCGTTGTAAGAGTAAGTTTCGTGACAAGTTTAAGTCCATCTATGATTCATTTAAGAAAGGCCTGTAATTATGCTGACAGATAAATACATTGAAAAGCTTCTGGATTTTTACTTCAAGGGAAAACTGTCCCAGGAAGAGAAAGTTAAGCTATTTGAGTCTTTGCGCTCAAATCCTTCCTTATATGATACTGTCCAGTTCGTTTTAAGCCACACAGATCCTTCAAAAGCGGAATTATTTTTGTCAGAGAAGTCCCTTATGTGTGACACGCAACTTATCTCTGAGGAAGATGAAACTATGATTGAGCTTTATCTTTCTGGCATGATGAGTCAGGAAGAAGAAGCAGATTTCATGGACAAGTTAGTGTCTGATGCAGATTTGCGTACCAATGTGTTGGCCCAGGCTTTTCTTGTTAAAGCAATTTTGAAGATTCACAATGCTGACAACAAGGCTCTGGATGCGGCAAAGCAAACAACGGTATCTGATGTAAAGTTCTTGTTTAAGGAACTTCAGGATGAAGATGATGACAGGCTAATTGATTCCTATTTGGTAGGCAATTTATCAGAGGAGGAGATGAAGTCGTTTGAAGAAAGATTAAAGTCCGACAAAGATTTCAGAGATAGGGTTTCTGCTGTAACTTTCTTGTCAAAGGGCATAAAAGAACGACAAGAACGGGACGCTAAAGCAATAGAAGATGCGAAAAAGATCTCCAAGGAAGATGTAATCTCTATAATTAAGGAAATAGAAAAAAGAGAACATTGTCCCGCAGCTGCATCTTCTAGGATAATACCATTATGGGGTAAGCGAATAGCTTCTGCCGCCGCTGTTATATTAATACTGGCAGGTATTGGATTTGACTATCATAATTCTGTGGTTTTGCGGGATAATGCAGAACAAGGTGTACTGTTTGCGGAGTCTAATATGCCAGGTGATATTTTCCGGGGAGAAGGTGAATATGTGGCGAAAGATCTCCGTGTTCTTTTTGAGAACGTTAGGAAGAAAGAAAACCTGTCATTAACTATAGTAAAGCTAGAAGATTATTATAATCATGCTATTGATGAGGACGCTCACGTCGAAGACGATTATGTTGATCAAATATCTTTCGCCCTTGTATCCGCTTATATTTATGATGGTCAAAAGTCTAAAGCTAAAGAAGTTCTTAGTCATATCCTGAATGATCCTGAAGCGTCACCCGATGTTAAGGAGAAAGCCAAACGATTGCTTGATAGCATAAAAAAGACCTTCATTTTCTAGAATATCTTATCATAAATAAATAGAGCAGTTAGCGCATACAGCGTTAGCTGCTTTTTTTATTGTTTGCATTTTTCGTTCTTCTGGGATATTAGGATGTAAACAATTAAAATAATAAGAAAATGAAGAACGAAATTCAAAAGATTCTGAGAAAGTGGGAAGGAAACCTTCGTCGTAACGGTTCTATGGACGCTACACGTTTCTCACAAGTGTCAAACGAGATTGACTGTTACATCCGTACGAGTAAGAACACTCAGGTTGCAAGGCTGCTGACAAGCTGCAGAGATTCTACGCTTTCGGCATCCCCGAACAATGACAAGATCTTAAGAAATGTCCGTCATGCCCTATTCCTTCTCCAGAAGGAGATCAACGATGAGAAAAGAGAGCTTGGATTCGATGTTGACCTGGGTCAGCGCCAGCGTTACGAGGCCATTTCAAAGAAACTGTATTCAGAGAAGCTGAGATTCAAAGGAAATAAAAGCCTAAGAGAGGCGGATGTTACTCTGATGGAAGGCCGGGACTCTCGTAAAGTTCGCAGGATTGTAGAGAAAAGGATGTGTCAGGAATACCACCGGCAGAACAAACACCGTTCCTCTTACCGTTGCTCAGGAAAAGCTCGTCATGAAATGGATCGTGCTGTGTCCTACCAGATTTTCAATCTAGGCCAGCTCGACGGACATGCCAACCAAAGAGGAATCGGTACCCATTGGAAGAAGATCGTCGACTATTCTTCAGGTGAGTACGTGATGAAGAAGAAGGTTGAGTACGCAACACTTGAAGAGGCCCAGCTTCATATCGAACTCTATAAGTTTGCCCATCCGAAAGATAAGAGGCCAATGCATGCATACTACTGTGAACACTGTGGTCATTATCATATCGGACATGACCGGGGTACTGAGACAGCTGCTTAAACATCTTGTCGTTCAAATCCTCCAGATTCCTCAAACCTGGAGGATATGTGGCAAGTTTATGTTTTTGAAGGATTGGGGATAGTATTTTGTAAAGGTTACATTAGAGTATTAACAATTAACGATTAATGATATGAACATCTTCGAGATTTTAAAAAGCAAAGATTCAGATAACCCTATTTTAAAGGATTATCAGGTGAAGGAAGAATTGACAAATGATTGTGCTTCCGAATCAGTTCAGCCAGTCGTTGTCAATACGGCTCACAAGGTGGCTGACCCTATCAATATTGAAGATACCTTTAACTTCGTCGGCAGGTCTCTTGCCAAATCTTATCGACGTGGAGAAATCAGTGCGAAAGAATTGCTTAGATCTTATCGTAAGAATGTTGCTGAAGCTGAAACCTTTTGCACTTTTGGATATAAAATCCAAGAGCTTCAGGAAGTCATTCGTACTACCCACAATCCTGCCCTGAAAGCAAAGCTAAAGGATGTTGTAGAAGAGAAAAAGGCTCTGAGACAGAAGAGTAACCTTCAAAATCATTCAACTCTAGATAAATTGGACATGTTCAAGATTGATGTGTTAGGTATGGGAATAGGACTGCGCAAGGTTATGGCCTCCATGAGAAAATACTATAAAAAGACGGGAGACAGGAATGCCCTTATCGTCTCTCTGCTTTTAGAGACTGAATTTGCGAATGTTAATGCTAAAAGACTTTCCTCTGAAAAAAGGAGAATGGCTTATGAACGGAAGACTATTTTGCTGACCAGGTTGTCATCCTTGCTCCATGAAGCAGGTTGGAAGTCTGGATATAATGAAGCTACGGGAAAGAATGCCTCCTATCTTGTGTTTGTTTACTTGCCTTCTGGTGTCCAATTAACATGGCATTGTAACGAGTATACTATTCCTCAGTATTATGACAGTTTGGATGATGAATGGGATGGCCAGGTATGTATGACTCTGGAGAAGATCCTCGTGTATATTAAAGAGAATTATCATGAATTTATTCTTTCTCATTTGAGAAATGCTGCGTGATGTTTATCTTTTCTAACCTTTAGGGATAGTATGATAGAAAGTCAAATTTTAAAACTTAATTGTCATGAGTAATTTTAGAATCAACGAAACCCACATCATGGTAATCCGTAAGGATTCAGCAACAGGGAAATTGGTAACTGATTATTTACCATTGGAGTTTAAGGAGCAGGCAAAACTCAATGAGTTAAAAAAACTGTCGAATACGGCTGGTATAACCGGTGAAGACATGTTCAAGGCTACCCAACAGAAAGGGTTAGGCTATCTGCTCGAATATTATGATTTCTGCGACTGTGTTAGCGGCTCTTATCAGTGTTGCCCGGCAATTAACATCAAAGACGTTAAAGAAGGATTCTATTCTAATAGCCAGGTTTTCTATCGACTGCTGGAATCTCGTACGACACCGTATTGCTTGTCAAAGAAATACAAAGAGTGCCGTGAGGATCCTTCTATCGTGGCATACTCCAGCAGACATATCGGTTGGAACAGCATGAATTTTAGCCTAAACGATGACTTGTCAATTGCTTATAACACGAATTTCGGATATGGCTATGCCAACTATTTTACGGCAAACCTGAAATATAAGGATATCGACATCCTTCCTTATTCTATGTGGGTAAACTATTATAATGCAAATATCTTCCAGATTCTGCGCTATACACGTACGTATTGCATATCAAATAGCGAATGGCAGCCAGCTCTGGAATTCGGCCGTGATGTTTGCAATAGCCTTGTTCAAAATCCCAGAGGATTCGCCAACGAATGGCTGGTAGGTGAAGTAAGAAAAATGGTTGATGGCTTACGAAGGATTTTCAACAATCATGGCTCTTTTATCGCCGTCAATGAATCAAATGGCTCTGGTAGGGTATTGAATACAAAGGAGGAAATAATCCTCTACAAAGGTGAGAAGATGTCAGGTGCTCTTTCTTTCCTTGGGAAGATTAAGGAGATAGAGAAACTAAATGTCTCAATGGAGAGTTATATCACCTCCATTCTTGACATGAACAGTCAAATGGTTCCTCAACTTCAGGAGGTAATCGACGAGTATAGGGGAAAACTGGCAGAGCTTACACAAATTGATGAACAGCTCTTGGATGAGATCGCTCCAATTAAGAGTTTTGTCGATAACCATATCAATGAGTGTGCTGCTAATTTCGTTGGTGACACAAGCTATTCTTCAAGGCGAGAAGCAGAGAAGATTATGTCAGAAGTCAGCATCGTGTTTATGGAAGCCAATGAACAGTTGAAGGATCTTGAAGAGAAGGAGTCCCGGCTCAGTAATAAGATTTACAATATGAGACGTGTCGTAAATACGCTTTCCGGTTATGTTGAAACCATTGAAAGCTTCATGGAGAGTGAGTATGCAAAAGCAGCATAATCATAAAATTCTTAATTAATCATTTCGAAATTGGGATGTCAATAGATAAAACAAACAAGCAACAACTTCAGGCATATGAGCTGATTGAAACAACCAATTCCAGCTTTTTCCTCACGGGAAAGGCTGGGACTGGTAAGACTACATTCCTTCAAACAGTTCAGAAAGAAATAGACAAAAACTTCATTGTGCTTGCTCCGACAGGTATTGCAGCGATGTTGGCTGGTGGAGAGACTATCCACTCATTTTTTGGCTTGCCTCTACAAATATGCACGCCCAAGACGATAGGGAATGTCAATCGCTCCAAAATATCTATTATCAAGAAAGTGGACACTATCATCATAGATGAAGTTTCCATGGTTAGGTGCGATGTGATTGATGCTATTGATTACACCCTTCGGTATGTAATGAAAAATTCCCTGCCTTTCGGGGGCAAACAGCTGGTTTTCGTTGGCGACCTCTTCCAGCTTCCTCCAGTTTTACGAAAAGAAGAAGCGGAGATTATGGATGATCTGTACAATACCATGTCCCCATTCTTTTTTAAGGCAAGGGCTCTTAAGCGATTGTCTCTTCCATGCATAGAATTTGTAAAAGTCTATAGACAAAAGGATGATGTTTTCCTAGGCATTCTTGACTCTATTCGCTTTAATCGTGCTAGTTATGGTGAATTGTCAGTCTTAAACAAGTGTGTTGACCGTCCCATTCCTTCGAATGAAAGAATCATTACGCTTTGCACCCGTAATGATGAGGCATCCAAAATCAATATGTCAAAGTTGAATCTTTTAGATTCCGAAGAATTTTGTTTCGATGCCAAAGTGGAGGGAGATATCAAGCTGGATGCCAACCTACCAGCAGAAAAGAAACTCTCCCTTAAATGTGGTGCACAAGTCATTTTTGTTAGAAATGATCTCTCCCGACGTTGGGTAAATGGTACAATTGGAACCATCTCCAAATTATCTCTGGATGAGATACAAGTGGTAACAGAGTCCGGAGAGTACAAGGTGTCTCCTGTTTCTTGGGAGTCATATAAGTATGAATACAATAGTAAGGAGAAAAAGATTGTAAAGACACTAGTGGGAACATATACTCAATTTCCGCTTAAATTGTCATGGGCTATAACGATACATAAGAGTCAAGGGATGACTTTTGACAAGATGATTCTGGATTTGAGTCGGGGTGTTTTCTCTAAGGGACAGTTATATGTGGCTCTGAGCCGTGTAAGAAGTCTCGATGGCCTGTTTCTGGTTAAGCCTGTGTCGTTTGGACATATAGGAACGAGTGAGGAGGTGATATCCTTTGCGAATAGATTCAATGACGATTCTGCTATCAGAAATGAAATCAGTGGCGGCAAGTATCTCTACGAAAGTTTGCGCCATAAAAATTGGGATGAGTTTTCAAAGACTTCATTGAATCTGGGCTTGTCTCTCGCAAGGTCAGGGGATTGGAAGTCAGCAGCTCGACACATCTCTCAGATGTTTAATGCAATGGTTTCTGACGAGCACCTGGTCAATAGTATTGAGCGAAATATGCTTCCGATTTCAAGATTCAGCAATATCTTCGTCGACTATGTAAGTGCCGCCTTATGTCTTTATTCTGGTGAATATGAGCAGGCTGTTTATTATGCGGATAGGGTTCGTTCCATGAGAGAATGTAATGATATGCTGTTCATTAAGGCTCGTGCCTTAGCTCTATTGAAACGATATAAGGATGCTGATGCCGTAAACATTGAATTGGTAAAATGCCTGGATGGAGAGTTTGATGCTAAAACATATTATGAAGTAGCCGTTCTCAACGAGGCTCAGTTGGGTGATCCTGGTTTGGAAATCATGCAGTCAGTAGTAAAATACAGGCCGGAATACGATAACTCAATCATTCAGCTGAGGGTTTTCATGAAGAATAAAAACATTTACCTGACCGATTCTGATGATAATGAAAATGAATTGGTTGTACAATTTAATTCAGACATTTCAGATGATGAGATGGCTAATCAACTAAGAACATTTAGATTGAACAGGAAGGAGGATTACAGAGCTTTTGTTAAATTGTTATCAAGTTATAAATTCGAAGAACAATAGGATGGGGACAAAAATAGATTGCCCTTTGTTGGATTTTGGAATCGTTGAATATCCAATGGTTATGGCTTCGTTTGTTTCAAAATCAGGTCGAACTGTTGGAGGGGCTTTCATGGTGGATACGGCATCGCGTCATAATGTAATGAATGAGGCGATCTTGGGCATATTGCAAGATAACTGTTTACGTTATGATGGAAAAATGACTCTGACTTCTTTTTCTGGGGAAGGTATTCAAGGGAAAGAAGTTCATCTAGATTTCTGTGTAGGAGGATGTCAGTTTTCGGAACGGTTTTATGCCGCACAAGGCTTAAGTTTTGATTCCGTTTTTGGAGAACATGTTGTGCTGGGTATACTGGGTATTGAGTTCTTGGTCAAGTATGGACTTGCCTTAGATTTTGAAAATCGTTCGCTACATTCATCTTCAATTATTGAAGAAAAGATGGAGTTGTCTGAATACAGCTTCGTTTTTCCCCAGGAATATGGATTCTCAAAGTACGGTCTTCCTGTCGTTGGGATGGTGAAGAATGGGAAAGAATATGTTTGTTTAGTTGATTCTGGAAGTAATCTGAATACAACAACAAAATATGTTTTGGGTAACGGAGATATAACTAACAGACATACTGGACTGAAAAGTTCATTGACCAGCGTGGCAGGAACGAAGATGACAGATTTGATGAATGTGGATTTTGACCTCCTTAGCATCGGCAATAAAATAGGTGAGATAAAGGTTAAAAACTACTCGGCAGAATTTCAGGTTATGGGTAATAGTAAGTATATCTTGGAAGGTTCGAGTAACATACCACCTGTGTCCGCAATCATCGGGGCAGGATTCCTGTTAGAGCATAAATGGGTGGTGGATTTTGCCTCTGGTGTGGTTTATTCTGCTAAAAATTGACAAAAATACAAATTATTTTTGGGATTAATATTATTTTGACGAGAAAATCGAAAAAAATGTGGTAATTTTGTACCGTATTTTAAAACATAACATGTATGGTGACTCTGATTATTCTATTTATCGTGTTAGTGCTTGCACTGCTTATCCTGCCTTTCTCTAAGGCATTAATGAAGGATAAACAGGATTTGCGACAAAGTCCGATTGAAGTCCGCTTCAAGGTTCTTATTGATGAAATCAATAAAGCTTTCTTGGACGGAAAGGGGACAACCGTATATCCAGTTAAGAATGACAATAGGTGGTTAAACCTACATTCTGATGATAGAGCAAATTATTTGTTCCAGTTCAATTATAGTACTGGGCATCTGACTGTTTATCTTCATTATAAGTATCTTCAAAAGGAATTGAATGCAAATGTTCCTTTTTATAATGTAAGAGATGTCGATATTTTCACCCAAAAGAGAATGGCTAATGAGTTCATTCAGAAGATGCGGGTGGCTATTATGAAGCATCAAGAGACAATTGGCATACCCGGGCAGTCTGGTCCGATCCCTTCGCAGTTTATGGATGACGAAGATGATCCAATAGATATGGTTAGCTCAATGTATGGAGACTTGTCTATGCATCAGAAAAAATCAATTATCAACATGGGGTATTTGATATTCTCAGCAAATGGTTCTTCATGGAATGATTTTGTATCTTATGGACCTACTCGTCAGCAGCTTAATTTTCTAAATTTGAACTGGAAAGATTGCCAGCAACAACTCAACTCCGAGGGTGAGAACATTATCCATACAGATCTAAAAGAACTTGAAGATGGAGTTTACGATAGCTTACTTATGTTCTGGTTGTCGATGGTAGTGACGGAGACTGGCCCCGATGACAATAGGGCTGAAAAGTTCCTTTCAATGAATGAAAGGCTTGGGCATTCTGAGCAGGACGTTGAGCAGCGAGTTCAAAAGATTCAGGCTATGATGAATTTCTTTGGTCAATGAGTATGAGAAGGTGGTTGGTTATTTCCCTTTTATTTGTGACGTTGTTATGCCCAGCACAGCAACGCCGGGCTTTGTTGGTGGGAGTTGCCAACTATCCTGAAGAAAGTGGTTGGAGAAAGATTCATGCAGACAATGACGTATCCCTGTTACAAAGCGTGTTGTCTAGTTCTTTTTCCGTAAAATCAATTCTTGACGAAAAAGCCACATTGGTTAATATCCTGAAAGAATTAGATGGCCTGCAAAAGGCGACTTGCCATGGCGATACCGTTCTTGTTTCGTTTTCTTGTCATGGCCAGCAAATGATTGCCGTTGGTGAGGAAGAATCAGATTCTCTTGACGAGGCCTTAATTCCATATGATGCAAAGGTTAAATACAGTTCTGATTATCATGGAGAGAAACATTTGCGTGATGATGTCCTATCCGAACACATCTTCAGACTTAGAAAGGCAGCAGGTTCAGATGGACTTGTGATTGTTCTCCTGGATGCTTGTCATAGTGGCGATTCTTTCCGTGATACTAAAGAGATGGAGAACTGTCGCGGTGGCTATCCAGTTTTCGGACCAGATAACACAGTAAGAGCTGTTCATAAGGACTTGAAAAATGTGGTCGGGGTTGCAAAATCTGATGGAATATCAGATGTCCTGTTCATGAGCGCATGTCAGAGCTATCAGATAAATGCTGAATATAAAGTCTCAGAAGACAAATGGTATGGTTCATTAACATACGCTTTCATCAAGGCTTATGAAAAGGACGGATTGAATAGCCTACTTTCTCTATGTGCGGATATAAGAAGTAACGTGGAATCCTTCAATAAAAGTACCAGGCAATCTCCTGAGTTCGCAACAACGATTGATGCCCTTCAGATGTTAGAAGAAAAGCCGGATACCACTATTGTGGAGATAGATGATTGTGGTAATCATGATGGTGCCGATACTCAGATTTATTGGATAGTAGGTCTTGCCATTCTTTTAGCTGTCATTATAATCGCCTTTTACCTATGGAAGAAGAAATGAATAACAGAAAAGTTCCTGGATTTGTTCTTAGCACATTCCTGTTCTTGTTCTTTTATTTACTTATCAGAACTGTATATCAGGACTTACCTAGGATGTACTATGACATGATGGACGCCACGGTGGCAGAGGATGAACCGATTATTTTCAGCCTCATTTTGGCATGCCTTGATATTGTTATGCTTTGCTTGTCTTTTTGGAGCATCATTAGATTGCTAAAGGGCAAACCAGATGGCATTACATGTGTCAGATGGGCATTAGGGCTGAATTTAATAGTCGTTTTGTTTCAACTGATTCAATTATTGGGAAAGATAATTTACTTACACTGGATGTATGCGTTATCTCCTGCACTTCAGCTTTTGCTGACAATAACATTCCTATTCTATTTGGGGAAATCTAAATCGGTTAAACAACTCTATCCCAAATCTGAACGTAAGTTTTCCCCAGGTGGATGGGTCTGGCTTTTATTCTTTATTCTTAGTGTGTTTTCTATTTCTTATATGCTCTATACTAATATTGAAATGGAGAATAAGAGTAAGAAACACGAGCTTAGTTCTTTGTCGATTCCCTCAAATAGTTATAGTGATGGTCTTCTTTTGTTTGAATCAACAAGCAAATGGAGCCATTCGACAAAGGAAATAATGGATATGGAGGATATGCCCCAAGATGTTACGTTATGGGAATTGGCAAGTGACTCTATTTGCGAACTGGTTATGTCGGGTGTCTCTCCTAAAAGACGTCATTCAGATTATATGTCTATTTTACTTCAGTCCCTTCCTGAAGAGCAGAAGTATTTTTCGGGAGAGGTTATTGCATGTGACACAATCATCAATGATAATCAGTATTACCTTGATCAGTATCAGTATGTAGCTGACTCCATTTCCTATTTATGGACTTTCTCGGTAAGATTTGATGCAGAGACTCATAAATTCTGTGCTTTGTCGAAGTATGGAATACAACGTGATGAAAGAATGGACAAGGATGAAGTGCTTTCTTTCCTAAAGTCCGTGGTTTTTGACCTAACTCCTTTTATAAAAGAGCAATGATAACTATACTGAAGGAATTACTGATTCTGTTGGCATGTCTGTACCTGTTTCTGGTACTTAGATCCCATTATTCAAAGGGAGAATCCTTTAAGGATGCTTTCCTTAACAATGTTCATTATGTTGTTATGGTGCTATTCTCGCCAGTAACATGGTTCGCTATATTTGTTGCAGCTATCTATGTGGCTTACCAAATAATACACTAATAGAATATGAATAATCCAGAAAAGAAAAATATATTTAGGAGAATATTCATGAGTAATATATTCGAGAATATATACCATTTTCTCTTAATGTATGCTTGGCTTTTGCTTTCTATAGTAGGAGCTTTTGTAGGTCTTGTTATTATCATATTTGTATTAGAGTGGATGTTCCCAAAAGATGTGCATATCCTGAATTATGCACTTACAGACAAGACGTTCAAAGAATTATATTCAAACCACCATTATCACGCTGCCATTTTTATTGCGGAAGGAGATACATCATATGTGAATGATCATCTGAAGAATCTTCCCAATAAAGATATGTTGAGGGATTGTTATCTACATGTTGGTGAATATAGCAAGGCTGAGAAGATAGGAAGGGATTTTTTAAATTTGAACCCCGATATGTCAGATGTTTCGGACGATGACAAGGAGATGTCAAAGCTAAGTTTGGATTTCTTTCATGCTGTTGCAGCAAGGGACTTGTTCCGGCTATATGAAAGAATGGGGGATAGGGAGAAGCAACTGGAAATGTATAATGAATTGAAAAAGTTTGATAATGACAAGCGTTTTTCAAAAGTTAACGACATGCTTGCGAAGCATGGTTACAAATTACCAATCACTGATGAAGAACATTCTGACATATACACGTTGGAGCATAATCTAAAATATGACATCATATGTGGTTTGCATCTTGAAAATCCAGATGCGGCAATTGATTCTTTGAAGAATTATATAAATCATGTATGGCAGGTTCCTAAGTTTAAGTCGTCATTGAAATTGACGTTTGTAAATCGATTGATATCATGGTATTTAGAGAAAAATGACATATTCCAGGCACAAGCTATGCTTTTAAATGGAATCAATATCGTCCCTGCCATTGATAAAGAGGAGGATTTAGATCCGCTTGGCGATTTCGCTGAGTATTGTTATATTCTTCACGACTATAAAAATGCCAGACGTTTCATGAATGTCTATATGCGTTTCATGGATAAATATTACAGTGAAGAAGATTTAGGCTATTTGTTAGCAGAAGCTCGTATAATCAAGTATCAGAATAAGGTATCCTCTGAAAATATAGATAGGCTAATTCATTGTTGCAGAGGTCTCCGAACGCAGATTTCTAAAAATTTTGCAGGAATGACAACCAGTCAGCAGGAGTATTTTTCACAAGAATTGAAAGAGCCATTTTCTTATGCTCTTGCCCTTTTAAATGAATATCCCAATAATGAGAAACTAGTAGAACTCTGTTTTGAGAATGAGGTGTTTAACCGTGGGTTGCTTATGAGAACCGATGCTTTACTTAGAAACACACTGATAAACTCTTCAGACACGACTCTGTTAAACGATTATGAACAGTATATTGCTTTCAAGCAGGAATTGATAGCACGAGACGAGGTTGTTGGCCCTGGTAACTTTGCCAGAAGAATGTATCTTAAGCAGAAAATAACAGAATTAGAGAAAGAACTCTCTGTGAAGTGCTCTGAATTTGCCAGAAGTAATTATTCTGATATTCGTGTAGCGGATATAAAATCGTCTCTTTCACGCGAAGAAAGTCTTATTACATATGTAGAAATGCCAGGGAAGCACGGATCTTCTTTAGGGGCATTCTTGTTAAATAAGAAAGAAGGCCTTTTGTTTTTGCCGATGTGTTCATCAGAAGAGTTGTCATCCTTGGCAGAAATCGCTCGAACAAACACCCCTGGCTTATGTGTGGACAATAAGGCTTATCACTATTTGTTTGAAAAGTTAGCCGGTAAAATTGATCCCAAGGGAAATGTTGTGTATTCACCAGCAGGCATAGTACATCGGATACCTTTGATGGCATTGTTTATTGATGATAATACGACGATAGGGGATAAATATAATTTAAGAGCCTTGGCAAATCCTATTGACTCATACAAGAAGGGTACAAAAAAGGAATATGAAATAGAACAGATGAAAGTTGCTCTTTGGGGTGGTATCGATTATGGAATGGCAGACTCAGAGAATGGGAATGTGGTAAAAACAAGAGCTGTTCTGCGTGGTGACAATTTAATATACCTACCTGGTTCATTAAGCGAAGTTGATAATATCTCCCGTATGTTAAAAGGAAAAGTGGGTTCTGTTACTCCTTATACAGGGAATAGTGCGACAGAATCTTCCTTTAAGCGTGAAGCTTCTAGCGCTGATATTATACATGTTTCGACTCATGGTTTCTTCAATGAAGACAAGGAACACGAACATGGTAGTGCAATGCATAATTCAGGACTGTTTTTTGCAAATGCAAATGCAGCCTGGAAGGATGACTATAAGCCCCAGTCCTTTCAAACGGGATATGAAGATGGTATCCTGAGAGCAGATGAGATAGAAACTCAAAATCTTGGTTCTTGCGAGTTGGTCGTTCTATCCGCTTGTGAAACAGGTCTTGGGGAGATTAAGGGTGATGAGGGCGTTTATGGCTTACAGAGGGCTTTTAAACTCGCAGGCGCAAATAACATCTTAATGAGCTTATGGTCAGTACCCGATGCTGCAACAGAGGAGCTGATGAGACGTTTTTATGAGTTCCTTCTTTCTGGAAAAGACATTGACAGGGCTTTCTATAGTGCTCAGAAGAGCATGAAAGATAGTAAGAATCCAATTTACGGAGTCCGTGATTGGGGCGGATTTGTGTTACTTCACTAATATGATTTAGGTTATGAAATTATTTTTATTTGTCCTGTTTTTATTCTGGCTATACCATTACTGGCGTTTTACCGGCAAAAGGAAGTATATAAAAAAGTTGGTTGTCGTTGCAGAACATCTGTATTATAGACAGCCTTGTGAGCAAAGTGCATTGGAACTGGCGAGCGCATATATGCAAGCTCAACGTTACGCTGATGCTTACAGTACATTTCAGGATGTGCTGAAAAAGATGCCTGATACCATAAACAAAACTGATATTATTATGAATATGGAGTTCTGCAAGAAACCACTTCCATGGTCTTCTTCTCTGAAGAACCTTAATATGGGCTATTTGCATAACTTTATGCTGGTGCGTTTAGGTGGCCGGAGAAAAGTCATGATTTCGCAGGAAACAATCTTTAAAACAGATGATTATCTTAGAACTGGACATATTTAGAGTATGATATTATTATATGTGTTAATAGCTTGTCTGGTTCTCTTCTTGTTATCCGCAGTGATAATAAGATTAATGGTAGGGAATCGCTATCGTAATAATGAAAAGAAGGCGATTGCTGTTTCTCGTAGTATCTATAAATTACTCACTAGGCCTCAAAAGTATGCTATCGTTTTTTTGCTTGACGCTTTCAAAGACAGCGTCAGGACAGGTGTTACTGACTTGGCAGCTGCTATTCATCAAGTAGAAATTGAAGCAAGAGCAATGGATGTTTCTGTTAAAGAGGCAGATGAGTTCTTCAAAGCAGAAGGTTCTCAAAAAGGCATCATGCATGTAAGTAGATTACTGGATGAAATAAAAGAGGCTTATCCAGACATTGCAGATTTCTTGATGTATAGATGCCATTATTTTGTAAGTAGAGCCGGAGGCTCTAATCGCCAAATGGGAATGCCAAATGAGATGGTAGCACAAAGGTTATTCAAGCAGATATATACTCATTTGGGCTATTCTGAGAAAGAAATAGTATCAATAATTTCAAATCCTCAAAACTTAATAAGAAAGTTTGGAAGACATTATCTAGAAATAGAAAACTTTTAAATTCTTTACAAATATGATTGAAAATTGGGTATGGTTTTATGTGATGGCTGTATGTTTCGTTGGGCATTTCGCTTGCCTGACAACGCCTGCATTTAATAAACAAAACATGTTAAGAGATCCCTTAACAATGACATCCAGGTATGTTGTGACGGATTATAAGGGTAGGACAAAGATTGTTCCCTTGAAAGTCGGTGTGTTCTTATCTCTCTTCACGGTGCTTTCTCAGATTAGTGTTTTTGTACTTACGATATTGTCTTTCTTTTACGCTTCCACATGGTGGTATGCATTAATAGTGGTGCTATGTTCATTTTTCTTGGCATTCCTCTTGTATGTACAGCTATTCAAGCTTTCACTATTTTCAATTCTTTTCTATGTTGAGCTGATAGGAATACCGTTCATGATTTTCTTCACGAACTATTACCTCTGCTTCTAAAAATTCAAAAACAATAGTAATATGTTCATCGCTTTATCCGTTATCACCGTACTCGTTGTTGCGGCTTTGTTATTTATTAAAAGGTCTATGTCTAATGATGTCAATGGACTGTCAAGCACTTCTTACTGGGATCGATACACATTGAAATTCCCAGATAAAGCTGCGGCTATACTTGAAGTCACGGGTGTAAATATGTCTTCTCTTACAGACAATGATGCGAAGGAAATAGTTGGGTCAATCGAACGATGGTCTGAAAACTCGAAATGTAGCATCAGATCGTTAAAACAAAATTTTCTCGGTCCCATTATTGATATGATGAAAGAGGAAGGAGAACTTACATGGGATTATGTCCTCAATGACCTAAAATTTAAACGCATGAAGGAAGAGGCCAGCGTGTACAATATAAAACAAGATCATACCATTTCGAGATTTATGATTGATGCAGTTGTAGAATATCAGCAGAAACTTCAACATGATATTCTTTCATCATCATTGGCCGCAAGATTAGGGCTTACTGATGAGCAAATGAAACAAATCGAACAGAGTGAAAAGGAATTGAACCTTGCTCCAGACATATCCAAGAACAACAATTTAGAAAACAGACTATTTGAGCTAGCAAAAACTTGTGTGGATCGACTGTCAAATGAGTTCAAACCTCTTTCTGATGTTGGACGCGCAGAAGCTCTGTTGTTCTTTAGTACACTGATTTTAGATTTAGGGGAGTTTAAAAACGAACTGGATATGGATAAAATGGAAGATAAATACAAACTGTTACTTCACGACGAGGTGTTTTCGGAGTTTGACGTCGATGACATCTTCGCTTTTCTGAATAGTAGGAAAAATTTCTATATTTACCAGTACAGGAAGTTGAAAAGAGAGCGAATGTATACACCGATGTTTATATACAATGCCTTTTATATGAATCCAGGATGTGAACAGCCTGATTACTTGAGAGATTTCAACGAGTCGCCTTTTGTGTTACTAGGGTTGCAAGCTCAATTATATGAATTGGAAAGCTTTATCAATGATTCAAAAGAGTTAATAGATTAATAGAAGATTAGAATGGCCGGGTTGCTAGCAAAACAACAATCCGGACATTTTTGTTATAACCCTAAATTAGCTGGTTTCCCCATTCTGATTGACATAAATGCGATGTCTTTGTGAAGTCTCAGTTTTCGTATGAGCTAAAAGCCCCAATACAGATTCTGGTAGCTCATTTTTATCTAAAGAATATGTTAGTTGTAGATTAGGATAAATCCTGCCCAATAATACGGTTCCGGATACTCATCCATTATCTTTTTAAGTGCTGATTGATATGCTTTTAGCATGTCATTCTGCGCGAAAAGAGTTGAATAGAACTCGTCCATAAACTGGTATGTCACAGCATCATCTATTTTCCAAAGACTTAATAGCATAGAGCCGGCTCCTGCTTGTCTGAAAGCGTATTGTAATCCCTGAGTTCCTTCTATGTTATCAACGAAACCATTTGCTGTTTCGCATGCAGAGAGTACGGCTAAACTAACATTCGACAAATCCATTTTAGATATTTCGTAGGCAGTTAAAATACCGTCGTTACTTGATGTGGGAGGCAAGTTACCATTCCATGTTTCATAGGAATTTGCTAAGAATAGCCCAGTGCGAAGTAATTTGTTATCTTGGTATAGTTCTAAATTGTTGAAGAATGAATGAGTTTCTAAATCCTCATTATCTGATATGAAGAATCCGTGAGTAGCGATATGCAATATTGTAGGAGCCTTACCGTCAAGTTCGGTAAAGCTAGACTCAGTTGCTCTTTGTCCACTCAATATCTTTGTCTTAATATCTTTTTCTTCTATAATATTACGAATGTTTGCAACTTCCTCTGACGAATACTGGAGGTATTGTAGTGATCCTCTAACAGAACGCTCGCCCCTGGATAATCTAAAATGTCTGTCTGCATATTCAGCCTCTTTAATCTGTTCCTTTGAATATGCAATCCCTCCATACAAAGTCGCTTGATTTCCCCCTTCATGACGGTTTCTTACCGCTTTAAAAAAACTATGTCCAGAATAGGCACGATAAAAAGTGTATTTATCCATTAACCTCTTCCTGTCATGATAAATAGCATCGAAGTTAACAGCTTCTAGGACACCAACTGGACACACTATTATCGTATCGTGAAGAAGAAATGGTTCAAGCTTTCTGAAGAATGTAGAATATATTTTGTTGTTTGAATACGTGTCGTTTATTGCTGCACTGTCTTTAGAAAGAAATACAGATGCCTCCTTGACTGAGCATATGTCAATTAATGCAGGGTTTTCTTCTTCTGTGTTAATGATAAAAGCTGCATATCGTTCGTTGCCTTCAATATCAATGTATACACAGTATTCTATCAAAGAAGCTTTGCGATTTAGTCTCCTTGATATAGTTTTATACGAATAGATTCCGTTTAATATTTCATTTGTGCGTATCTTGTCATTAAGCAACATCTTGTTTAATTCTAGTTGCTCCAGGTTTCCGGCAAAATATTTCCCTTTCGTATTTCCATAATAGAGAGAGTCTCTTTTCTGATTATAGTATTGTAGAGAGTTTTGCGTGAATTCGTCAAACTCTCCATTCTTGTTTGCGTATCTTATATAGTTTGTAGTTTCTGTTTCAAAGTTCTTGATTGTCTGGAAGATGTCATAAGCAATAATAGCGGCTTTTGATTCTGGATACATCAAAGCTGTTTTCATGCTTAGCTGTTCCAATGTCAATGTTATCGATTTCCAGATTCTTTGTCTTTCATATTCTGTTTTTTTCTTGAAGATGTAGGGAATTATGAATTCTTTAACAGTATTATAGTATTGAGTTAGGTATTTATTTGCTTTTTCTGAATCATACATTGCAAAACTTGATACCATATTGAAATAACACAGATTGATGTCTTGGGGTACTATCACCGATGGTGCTATTTCCGTTAAACAGAGGGCTGCATCTTTATAATTCCTATCAACCAGATATTCTGTCGATTGCTTGAAGGCATTATAATTCTCTTCTTGAATTTTATTTAGCTGTAAACTAATGGGTTCGTAGCACTCCATTGGTAAGATGTCATACAGACACACTGCAGTAAAGGAAGAATAGGAATCGTTATAGTTTGTGCTATTTGGATTATTCACTAGCCAGTCATAGAGCTTGTAATCCGAAGTAAGTTGTTTCTTTAGTAGTTTTGTGTCTTTGAGTTTACATTTGTCGTATATGTCTTGCGCTGCGTCTAAATAACCTTTCCCCATGTCTAGCAATGGATTACTGTCTAAGTCAAAGCCCAAATCAATGCTGCCGTTTCTTAGTTGATATTCTCTGTTTGAAATCTCTTTCCAAAGAAGTGCGATGCCTCTTTGGTGAAGAGCTACTGCTAGTGCCAAATCAGAATGTGAATCCATGCTTCCTATTTCGGAAACAGGAGTATATAACAAAACATATGACCAATCTTCATTATTCCTGATTGCATAATTGATGTATGTGTATATCAGTGACAAATAATACTGATCATTCTTGTATCTGCTATTTTTGTAAACATCACGACACTTTTCTGTGAAATGTCGAAAAAAGATGTTGTTAGTGCAGTGGTAGATTCTAGAAAGCCAATATAGTTTCTCCCACATACTTCCATATTTCTCTTCTATCTCTTCCTGTTTCCCATTAAAGAATTCGTTGGCGACATACTCTAGGGCTTCAATGTTTTCATTCTTAAGAGTGTCGTCATCAAGATATTGGTATGTTCCTTTGTATATATTCGATAATGAATAATTGTACTCAAACAATTGATTTGATTGAATGAATAAATGTCTGTTAGCATGTATCTCACGCCAAGCTTTCTTGAATGACTCTTTTTCAATGGCATTATTAACATAACCAATAATACTATCTGTGCTTGACCTTTGAGCAAAGATTGGGCCAAGGATAAAAAAGATATGTATTATGATTAATATAAAACGCCCCATAAGAATAATGCTTCTATTATTTGATGCTACATTCCACAACCATTTTTTGTCTATTCCATGAAGGTAACAGATCTTGCATTGTAGAGTCTAAATTTTTTGTCCATTTTGCCTGCTTATCTATGCTTTTGGTTTGAAGAGTCTTGTAAATTGCATAGGTTAAAGGTCCATAATAAGTGTCTTTTATATATACTTCGGTATTTCTTTGGTGCGATTGACATGCTTCCAGCATAACAATAGGGGAATATCCTCTAATGTCGTCAATATTATAATATCGTTTTTGTGTCTTTGGAACTTTATATATCTTGTTGTTTTTAGAAAACCCTTTTCCGGTGCCTCTGTAGATGTCTTCTTCTGACTCTCGATATGAATTTCCTGCATGACAAGCATCTATAGTAACGTATAGTATTCCATGTTCTCCAATTTTTTTACGGATTTTGATAAGGTATGTGTTTAATATGTCATCTGTTAAATGTTTATTTCCCGAATAAACATTTTGTTCATAATATAAATGGGCGTCAAAAGGGATGAAGGACTCGTCCCAACCATCTTGTTCATCTCCATTTATATCCTCAAATGGTTGTCCATGACCAGAAAAATGGATATAAACAAGATCTCCTTCTTTAGTTTTTTTTGTGAGATAATTCAACTCTTTAATAATGTTGTCATACGTAGCATTGGCGTTCTTAAGTTCTCTTATGGAAAAGCCTTTTAGCACAGATTTCATTAAATCCACATCGTTCGCGCCATGAATATTTTTCCATCCTGTATTATTGCCATATTGTGAAATGCCAATAAGTAATGCACGCTTGTCCTGAGCGTGTGTTAAAAGACAACACGACAGATGAATCAAAATGCAATATATAATTCTTTTGCCAGTCATAGATATGCAGATAATCAATAGTTCGTTAAAAATTAGCCAAGCCTAAGCGGCTCTGGCAGTAAATAAAATGAGCTCTTTGAAAAGTTTGTCAACAACTTGCGGGTCTGGGGTAATCCCGAACACGCAAATATATCGTTCAAGCATAAATGGAGTTGACTTTTGCCTTGCTCCGAAGCGTTACGAAAATAGCATGGGTGAAGGTGATTTACCTCCTTTCTTCAAAAAAAAACTCTGTCCTATATCATGGACATTACTGGGGGCTTCTATGTTTAGAAATACCTTCTACTGCCTTCATTTCTTGTATGTTAGTTCCATATTAAACAGTCAAAATGAGCAAAATCGTTTAATCCGGGAATATCTTTAATTAAGCCAGCAATTTCTTGTAAAATCTCTAAATATCGTTTTCCGGATATTTTCCCAGAGATTCCTTTGACCCCAAAACGTTTTAGGAATTCTTTTGCAGGTCCATTAATAACCATAAACTTCTTGGGATTCCTCACGCACATTATTTTAGATGCATAACCGATACCGATATCTTTACACGAACATAGATTGTCGATAGCATTTGCTAAGTCTTCTTCTGAAGCCGTATATGCCCTTTTTATGGCATTAATTGTATCATCTTGATAAAATGTATTTCGTTGACTACTTCTTATTCGTCCTAATTCTGCAATTTCAACAAATTGTTTGCTATTAAAACTTCTAAAGCCGTGCTTGACATCCATTGCAGCTCGTAAATCTTCTACAACTTTATCTCTATCGCGAAAATTGTGGCTACTACTGAACTGAACCCCAAAAGTTGGACACAACCAACAAGAATATGAAGTATAAGAAACGCTCATTGAAAGAACGTCTGGCTATCTGTCAGATGATTGAGAACGGAATGCCTGCGCAGACGATAAGAGAACTCACAGGCGTCAGTTTCTCTTTGCAACAGTTATGGCACCTCAACTACGAAATCTTCGGTAAAGCAGGACTCAAGAAACGCAAGTACAGGGTGTATTCTGAATCAGAAAAAATGTTTTTGATTCATGAATATCAGAAAAAAGATGTACCTTTGCTCCGGTTCTGTGTTGAGCACAAGGTTTCTCAGGTCCAGTTTAGAACCTGGTACAAAGCCTATCAGGCTGAGAGTCACTTGCCTTTCAGCACTTTGCCATTATCACACAAACCTCAGAAAATGGTATCAAAGAAGATAAATGACAGGCAGCTCAGTAAGGATGAGTTACTTGAAGAGCTTGCTTATCTCAGAGCAGAGAATGCGCTATTAAAAAAAGTAAAGGCTTTAATGGACGAAAGGGAGGCCCGAGAGCTAAAGACTGGGCACAAGCCATCCAATCATTAAGGCCAAAGCACGACCTCAAGCATCTGCTGAAGGTCGTAGGGATGGCTCGCTCAACTTTCTTCTATCACATCAAGCAGAAACAAGACAAGTACGAAGAAGTCTGTAAGAAGATAACAGACATATACGCCAGGAACAAAGGACGTTACGGGTACAGGAGAATATGTATTGAGCTCCGCAGTCAAGGCATTTGCATCAATCACAAGACTGTTGCAAGGCTTATGCAAGAAATGTCACTCCAGGCCAAGAGAAAAGTACGCCATTATCGGTCTTATAAAGGACAAATCGGCAAGACGGCACCTAATGTGCTTGAGCGTGATTTTAGCGCAACTGGTCCAAATCAGAAGTGGGCTACAGACGTTTCTCAGGTCAATATAAAAGATCGCAAGTGCTATCTGTCTACTATACTTGACCTCTGGAATGGAGAGATTGTCAGCTTTACAATATCAGACAGTCCGAACCTGAAGATGGTGACCGAGATGCTAAAGAAGGCTTTTGGCAACAAGGCCAACTATGCAGGCCTTATCATGCACTCTGACCAGGGCTGGCACTACCAGCACAAGGAGTATCAGAATATGCTTCAAGAAAGAGGCATTGTGCAAAGCATGTCACGAAAGGGCAACTGTTTGGACAACTCCATGATGGAGAACTTCTTTGGACTGATGAAGAACGAACTACTATATGTAAACTCGTTCGATGATATCAAATGTTTCAAGAAGGAATTGGAGGAATATATCTCGTACTATAACAACAAGAGAATTAAGCTTAGGCTCGGCATGAGTCCTGTACAATACAGGAAACAACATCAAAACAAATAAGATAAACCGTCCAACTTTTTGGGGTCACATCATACTTATCTTGGAAAGGGTCTCTGTTAGTTGCTGTATCAACTCTCTTTTATTATACTCATTCACAGTATTCCAAAGTTGTTGAATGCGCTGCTTTATTTGCTGATGTTTTTGATCTAAATTCTTTTGTTGCCTATCTACGAACTCTTGTTTGTAGGTCTCAATAAAACATTTATCCACATTGCGTAAGGTTCGTTTGTCTATGTGATTAAACCAATCGATCACAGATTTAGAAAAACGAATATCATTGCTGTGAACTGATAGTTCAATATTACTGGTAAAACCAGCTGTTGTAGCATTTGCAGAGCCAACGATAGATGAGTATTTCCCATTTCGCCTCTTTACAACATATACTTTGGGATGAAAGGTAACATTACTTTTGCAGACTTGTATGTCACAGCCGGCATTGTATAATGTTTCTATTGCGCTCGGCTCTGTTGGTAAGTCTATACCGACAATTATATGAATATGGTTTGTGTCCAGTGTCTTCGCATTTGAAAGCAATTGTTTGGCGATATGTTTTTGTAATAGAGCAACGGCTATCCATATTTCTTTTGCACTAGCAAAAAACACTTTGGGATTGATAGTATCAATACATTTTGTTGTCATAATGATATATTTACTTAAATAATTATTGAATGATGTTTGTTGCAATGACCGATTCATGTAGTTTATTATTTGCCGATGCAGAGCATCTAACACATTGATAATCAGACATGAACACAATGCAGGAACAGAGTTTGAGCCGTTGTTGAAAACGGCGGTTTTTCTTCTGCAAATCACTGATTATCAATCCAATATGCCGTAGTGTTCCTGTTTGTTTTCTCTTGTTTTCATGTCCTACTTTCCAATACAGAGCGTGTAACACTCTGACTATCAGTGTATATAGTGTGTAACGGTCGGTAATTGAGCCGTTGGTCACACTCTCTGTACTTCCCTCTTAATCCTTTGAATATCAGCGGTTTTTGTTATTTCGCCATGATTTGACCTTCCATTGGGGAGATGTCTTCTAATTAACATTTTCTACTTTCCCACGCAGATGTTCAACACGTCTGAATATCAGTGTATTACAAATAAATGAACGATAGTTGAGCCGCTGTCCTTTTGAAAACATTTTAGCTTGATTATCAGCTATTTGTCTAAATTTTGCTTTCTCTTCTTTTCATTTTGAACCTAATTTTGCAGATTGTAAAATTAACATATTTAACATTCAATAACACAATATTGCTATGTGCTCATATCAAAACGTAGCGTAATCTTGCTTTATTCTGCAGATCCAGTTGTTCAACATGAACACCTCGAAGAACTTGTATGTGTTCATTCTGACATATGCTTTCATGCTTTTTGGAGAATGCAATTCTATCTTGGCCCGACATCTTGCCGATAAGATGTATGAGTTGCAATCTATATTACCTGTTCTAATGATGATGCAAAATTACCACAAATACTTTTCATTGTGACATTTTTATACTGAAATCAGTCAAAACACCCCAAAATTTAACTTTCTTCAGTAAAGAGAAAGAAAAAATGGAGTATCATCTATTCATACAAGTTTATTTCGTCATATACATATATATGGCTTTCATAAACCTGTAAACTCAATCTCTGTTCCTGTTCTAAGCCATTTGAGGTCATGACATTTGAGTTTAGAGAACATGTATATATACATGAGTAATTCTAAACTTAAACTTACATGCCATAAGTTGAGCCCGATGGCTGCTCATTGACGGCAGGGTCAGTCCTTCTTTTTCTCCTTGCTGAATTACTTCTTTCTTTTGCTTCTGTGAATCGTTGCAAGAACCGCATTGCGTTTACTCTCGACATCCTAATCCCCAGGTGTGCCTTCCTCATGTTCCCTTCCTTGTGCGTTCTCCGTCTTTTCATCGTATTTGCATCCCCAAGCTCTTCATACTGTTGCTCAGTTTCCGACCATCCTTCAACGGCTATGGACACGATGTTTGTTCATCGCTTGTTTATCTGATATAGATACCTGTTTCCTTTACCTAACACCGATTACTTGATTTTCTGCACTTTTCTCCACTTCTTGTTTTGGACGAAGCAGACACACTTACTTTTTCCGTCGCAAAGTTAGCGCAAGCCGCATTGTATCAAGTACCAGTGTCTTATTACCTGAATTATTTCAAAAACTTTTTCGTCTGACATCATCCAAAAAACTTTTCTGTGCCAAGGTGAAATAATTCGGTAATTCCTTGCTTGTCTGCTTTCCTTGCTAACTCTGATAGCAACGTAAAAAATAAATGTTTCACTTCTAAAATTTCAAAGTTATGAAAAAGATTGAAAATTCTTTCGTAGTAAGCGGTTTCGTAGGTAAGGATGCAAGCATCCATCAGTTCTCAACAGCAAGCGTTGCACGTTTCTCACTGGCCATCAGCCGTACTGAGAAGAATGGCGAGGAAACAAACCGCACATCAGCCTTCATGAATGTAGAGGCATGGCGCAAAAATGAGAACACATCTTCCTTCGACCGCCTTGTAAAGGGAACTCTCCTTATGGTAGAAGGCTACTTCAAGCCTGAGGAATGGCAGGATGCCGATGGAGTCAAGCACAACCGTGTGGTTCTCGTCGCAACCAAGTTCTACGAAGCTGTGGAGAAAGAAGAAACTCCTGCTCCACAGGAGAGCAAGACAAAGAAGGGCAAATAACCCTTCTCGTCATCAAAGAGCGGCCATCGGGTCGCTTTTTTTGTGTTTTGGGCTCTCTTTTTCCTTACAGAACCATAAAATTTGCTCTTTATCCAACATTTTCCTTGCCGTTATGCATTTATTTCAAAAACATTGCGTAATTTTGCAGTCATAAATATAAGCGTAATATAAAATAGACGATAAAACAATATATAAATTATAGTAAGGTATAAAATAAAAGTGTGATATTATGGCTGATTATTACGAATATTCCATACCAGAATTGATAAAGCTGCTTGGAGCGAGATTCAAAGATTATCGTCTGCGTAGTAACATGACGCAGAAGGATGTCTCTGAGCAATCTGGTATCACCATTACTACCATTCACAAGTTTGAGAACGGAACGTCAGGCAATATGTCGCTTGGTACGTTCCTATTGCTGATGAAGGCTATCGGCCAGATAAATACTCTAGACGAACTGATGCCAGAACTTCCAGATTCTGCATATCTCATCAAGTCAGAAAAGAAGGTTCAACGAATTAGACATAAGAAATCATGATAACAAGCTCCCTTAAAATAATGCTCTGGGACAAGGAGATCGGTCGTTTGTCATGGGATGGCAGGAAAGGAATTTCGTACTTCGAGTTCAATCCTGCTGTTATCGGTGGCGAACTAGATCCTTTCCCTCTTATTGCTTCTACCAAGTCACCTGCAAGCCGTCGTCCTATCATGGGAGATAAGGAAATGAAGCTTTACCGTAAATTGCCTCCTTTTCTTGCTGATTCGCTTCCTGATGCTTGGGGAAATCAAGTCTTCGAATGTTGGAGAATACAGAACGGCATCCGAAACCAGGAAATCACTCCTCTTGAAATTCTCTCTTTCATTGGCAAGCGAGGAATGGGAGCATTGGAGTTTATCCCTGAATCATCTGGCATTAAGAAGTCCGAACAACTCAATCTTAAAGCTTTGACGGACTTGGCTCAAAAGATATTCACTGAGCGTGAGAACGTAAAGATAATGCCAGATGAGTCTTTGACGATGCAATCCTTGATAGCTGTTGGCACCTCTGCAGGTGGCAGACAGCCTAAAGCCATCATTGCCATAAATCCAAAGACTGGTGAGATAAGAAGCGGACAGATAGCTGGGCAAAAAGAGTTTGAATACTGTATTCTTAAGTTTGGTGATCCTTCACGTTCTTCTGCTGAGCTTGAAATGGCTTATTACAAAATGGCTACAGCTGCTGGTATCAACATGATGCCATGTGAACTTATTGAAGTTGAGGGACAGAATCACTTCATAACGCATCGTTTCGATCGTGATGAGGAACGTAAGCTTCACATGCAGACACTGGCTGCCTTATACCCCGAAGCAGACAGCTACGAGAAACTGCTGATGGTATGTCGTAAGATGCGACTTCCTGAATCCACACAGGAAGAGGTATTTCGCAGGATGGTGTTCAACATCCTTGCCAACAACACCGATGACCACAATAAGAACTTTTCTTTCCTAATGGACGAAAACGGTCATTGGCAGTTATCGCCAGCATATGACATGACCTATATTTTCAATGTCGGAGGTTTCCTTCCAGAGACTATGCACTGCCTTATGATGCAAGGAAAGCTGCAAGGTCAAACCTTTGAAGATGCTCTTGCTCTCGCCAAAGATAATGGTATCAGAAAGGCAGAAACCATTATCAAAGAGGTTGCTTCTGCTATCTGTAAGTTCCGTAAATACGCAGAAGAATGTGGTGTAGGTCAGCAATGGATAGCTGCTGTTGAAACTTGCTTGAACAACCATCTGGCAAATTGGGGCTTCTTGCCTGATAGCAGTTCACCATCATTTGATATTGATGGCATTCTATATGAGAATGTACGTGTAGAACAAACTTACAAAGGCAATTTCCATCTTCTTTGCGAGATACAAGGAAAAGAGCGTAAGTTTGTTATATCAAAAAACAAAGCAGCGTATGCAGAGATTGAAGAAACAGGTACTTCCAACCTCTCGATAGAACAACTGCATACACTGGTTGAAACATACCTTGCCAGGTAAATCTACATATTGATACTACATAAAGAGCGGCTTCGGTCGCTCTTTTTTATACCTTCTCCCTACTGAAGGAAAATCGTCTTTTTTACATTCGAAAGTATGGGTAATAGACTTGAAACCATGAAAACATTTGAGTTTGGAGAACATGTATATATACATGAGTATTTCTAAACTTAAACTTACATGCCATAAGTTGAGCCCGATGGCTGCTCATTGACGGCAGGGTCAGTCCTTCTTTTTTCTCCTTGCTGAATTACTTCTTTCTTTAGCTTCTGTGAATCGTTGCGAGAACCGTATTGCGTTTACTCTCGACATCCTAATCCCCAGGTGTGCCTTCCTCATGTTCCCTTCCTTGTGCGTTCTCCGTCTTTTTCATCGTATTTGCATCCCCAATCTCTTCATGCTGTTGCTCAGTTTCCGACCATACTTCAACGGCTATCGGCACGATGTTTGTGCATCGCTTGTTTATCTGATATAGATACCTGTTTCCTTTACCTAACACCGACTACTTGATTTTCTGCACTTTTCTCCACTTCTTATTTTGGACGAAGCAGACACACTTACTTTTTCCGTCGCAAAGTTAGTGCAAGCCGCATTGTATCAAGTATCAGTGCCTTATTACCTGAATTATTTCAAAAACTTTTTCGTCTGACATCATCCAAAAAACTTTTCTGTGCCAAGGTGAAATAATTCGGTAATTCCTTGCTTGCCTGCTTTCCTTGCCAACTCTGATAGCAACGTAAAAAATAAATGTTTCACTTCTAAAATATCAAAGTTATGAAAAAGATTGAAAATTCTTTCGTAGTAAGCGGTTTCGTAGGTAAGGATGCAAGCATCCATCAGTTCTCAACAGCAAGCGTTGCACGTTTCTCACTGGCCATCAGCCGTACTGAGAAGAATGGCGAGGAAACAAACCGCACATCAGCCTTCATGAATGTAGAGGCATGGCGCAAAAACGAGAACACCTCTTCCTTCGATCGCCTTGTAAAGGGAACTCTCCTTACGGTAGAAGGCTACTTCAAGCCTGAGGAATGGCAGGATGCCGATGGAGTTAAGCACAACCGTGTGGTTCTCGTCGCAACCAAGTTCTACGAAGCTGTGGAGAAAGAAGAAACTCCTGCTCCACAGGAGAGCAAGACAAAGAAGGGCAAATAACCCTTCTCGTCATCAAAGAGCGGCCTTCGGGTCGCTTTTTTTATGCATCTCCTTTTCTTTGCCGAATGGGTGTTCCTGTTATAATGATTGCCATACATCGACTTCTGGGAATCGGTAGAAATTCTGTTGCGAAGGTAATGGTTACGTCTCATCTCCTGCAAGGTCAAGGCTGCCCGCTTTGATGGAAAATCTCCACACCTTTCGGGTAGTATTTTGCATCAAAACCTTGCCAAGATAGCCGTAACACCTTCTGAAAGCAACATAATTTTTAACCATTCCCGAAGTAGTTGATCTACGAAAGGGAGAAAAAACAATATCAATATGACGACAAGAGAATCGATTTTGAGCCGACTGACCAAGGGTGTTAGTGGCACAGACCAGGAACTTTTCAGCAAGGATGAGTTGAACAAGTTTGCGGACTTCTACCGTGACAAGTGGGACGAGAACACAAGCGAAGACGTAATTGCTGAGTCCTTTGTGGATTATTGGTGGGACACTGACAGAGCCTGCCGTAGATGCTCTGAGTGCGGCAAACTCATGCGTGAAGGCTATTGTGTGGATATGGGAGTAGCCTACTATTGCAGCGAGGATTGCTTACATAGTGACTTCACAGATGAAGAGTGGGCAGAAGAATGCGAAAGCAATGACCAGAGTTATTACACAGAATGGTAACAATTCTATCAATTCAGATATGGAACAGAAAATGACTATCAATGGAGTAAGCACCTGCACCATCGCAGGTGCTGAGAAATACGAGAAATATCAGTCGGGCATAGGCAGAAAGAGACGTACACTTGTACAATATGACTACCGACATGTGGACGGCGAACTCTTCTCTTGTGTATGCGCAACGCTTGAAGAGTGCCGGAAGAAGCGTGATGAATGGATGAAAAGGAAGGAGGGAACAAGATGATTACTCATTATAAGACACTTGTTGTCAGATTTAACTCGCCCATTGCAGTAATAGATGAAGTCTTTAACGATGTGGCTTTTTTGGGAGTTGGCAATCTGAAAGAGTGGATTGACGATTACGAAAGCACACGTTTCACCGCAATAGACGAACAAACGGCAGTCATCACAAGCGAGTATAATATGGAATGCGTAAGAGAATGGCTTGAACATCATGCCACCTTCGCAGTAATAGCAGAATACTAATAGTGTGGCGGTGCATCTACCGCCCACATTTCACAATAAACAAATAGACAGTTATGGCAAATCAGGCAACTACCACCTACAAGGTGACAGGTTCTCGCAAGGCTGTGAGCGACCTTTGGAAGACCCTTCAGGGCATGAATGTGAACACCAAGAATGTATGGCTGAACGAATTGGCAGACTTCTATGGCATCGACTACGGAGCAAAGCAAATCAGCGTCAGAGGGCATATCTATTGGGCAGAGTATGAGGAAGATGACGAGAATACTCTTCTATCGTTTGAGACAGAAAGCGCATGGGATGCGTGCACCGAACTCTTTGAGGAGATAAACCATCATCTACACGATGAACTCTCTATCAGTTACCGAGTTTGTGAATGTGGATGCGAAGTTTACTACGTCCATGATGAAGGCTCTTTTTTCCCCGAAGAGTGTTGTGTCAGTTCAAACGGCAAACCATTTGAGGACGCTTATGATGACGTTTACGATACGGTGAAGGATGCTATCAACGAATGGGTATCAAAGACCGGAATCGAACAAGGAGAACGCACAGAGGAACAGATGGTTGACTTCATCAACGAGTATGAGTATGAGAATGAAGAAACCTACTTCTATATTCGGGTCTTCACTTTTGAATAAGAAACAAGCGAGAGCATGAGCAAGCCTTGTGCTCTCGCATTAAACCTACACAGAATATGTACGAATATGAATCAGAATTATTGGGAGAGTCTTGCGAACTGGGAACCCCATGGAAAGGCTGCCGCTTTGCTACAATCATTGAAGATTATGGAAAGGAACTGCTTGTACAAGTGAGCAATGGTGCAGAGGTGACAGTACTCAGAGACGAGGTGTTTATACTCTGACCACCTAACACTTCTCCTGACTATAAAGGCTGTCAGGAGAAGTGACAAGGCTAACCAAAGTAACGTCAGTAACTTTGTACACGTTAATACAAGTAGCCACGTAGCCTTGTGGACTTGTATAGTTGTACACATTTATACATATATACATAATGGAAATAAGTATGAAACAGAAAATCATTACGTTCGCCAACCACAAAGGAGGGGTGTCAAAGACCACTTCCACAGCCTCTATCGGGGCTTGCATGGCGCAAATGGGAAAGAAAGTCCTGCTCATCGACCTCGATGGACAGGCAAATCTCACATTGTATTTCATCCCTAACGAAGATGAGATTGAGACCAGCATCTTTGATGCTCTCGTAGATGGAGCACCATTGCCAGTGAAGCATATTAGGGAAAATCTCGACCTTGTGCCATCTTCACTTGAAATGGCGAGTGCGGAGATTGCCCTGACCAATCTCCTGGCAAGAGAACAGCTGCTCAGTAGGCTTCTTGACCCAATCAGACAGGACTATGAATACATCCTCATCGACTGCCCACCTTCATTGGGCATCGTCACTACGAATGCCTTTCTTGCAGCCGATGAAATCATCGTGCCAATGACTCCTGAGCTGCTTCCGCTCAAAGGAATGAGGATGCTTGATGCTTTTGTGACCAACCTCCAAAGAGTGAAGCCCTCTCTTCGCCTGGGAGGTGTGTTCATAGCCCGCTTCAACCATCGAAAACTGAACAAGGTGGTTGAGCAAGCCGTAAAGTCTCGCTACGAAAGCATCACCATGAAGACCCGAATCCGTGAGAACATAGCCCTCGCCGAGTCGGCAGGAAGCGGAAAAAGCATCTTCGAGTACGACCCTAACTCCAATGGAGCCAAAGATTACCTTGCGTTGACGGAGGAGATTATTTCACGTAATCAATAAAGACCATGGGAAAGAAGAATATGGACATCCTGCTTGGCAATATCTTGGGAAATGCTGTCGTCAAGCCGCAGGACAGGTATGAAGATCCGGCTGCTCCTTTACCAGAGAATGATGCTCTAGCACCATCTACGAAAGCAACAACCAAGGAAAAGCCTGATGACACTTGGCGACACTTCTCCTTTATATGCTCAAAAGCCCTTGTGGACAAGGTGCAAGCCATTGCCCACAAAGAAGGCTTTACTATCCGTTCCTTTATGGAATATGTAATGAAACAAGGTATAGAGGCTTATGAGTCCAAGCACGGAAAGGTGAAGAAAATCAGGTCGAAAGAAATTCATGAGGTGATGTAGCCATGTGGATAAGTAGCCATGTATATGTGTGGACGTGTACACATGTGGACATGAATACATATAGACATGAATACATATATATATGTGGACGTGAGAACATAGTTCAAAACATTAGTAACCAATAAAATAAAAAGACAATGAAAAAGTATTTCCTAACCGCCATCCTGTCATTGTTGGTGGCAACAGTGTTTACCTCTTGTGGTGATAATGACATTATCGAAGGAACTGAAAAACCATCATCCGAGCTCAAAGTATGGGTAGAGCCGTATCACATCAAAGGTGCGTCCTTGGATGAAGTAACAGCTTACATGAGTGTTACAATGATGCGTTACCATTTCGAGGCAGAGAACAAGACCGCTGATAGTTTTCAGTTGGCATATAAGACGGGTAATGGCAACGAGGCTATTCTCTATAGTTTCTTGCGAAGCGACAGCACCCTGTATTCAGTCATTGATACGGAACTTATCTCCAACAGCCGTCTGATAATAGACTATCTGAAGAAACACTACACTCTCGTATCTGCATCCGATGAACCTTCCTACCAATACTGTTTCACCACCGAGGATAGGTCTATGGTCATTACCACCATGAAGGTGTCTGATGTATGTTTCAACGTGAACTATTCCTTTGTTTATTCCTAAAATCCGCAAGCAATCTCAATGGCAATCTCAATTGCAGTAAAGAGCTTGAACACTATGCATCATGATAGTATGAGCGTGAATTTTGTCCGATTTGTGCATACCTTCCCCTTACCCCACAATGCGACTTGAGGCAATACGCAGATTAAAACCATAAGGAACGGACTTTATCCGAATCCAGTTTTGAAAGGTCTTGCATAAGCCCGGTTTTCAGTATAGATATTCAGCACGTATTGCCTTGCTGTCATGATCCACTTGGCAGGTACGGAGATGAATCTGAAGACAAAAGCCTTTATGCGACTCGTTTCCTTGAGCCCGAAAGCCTTGGTGTCAAGCTTGCTAATGATGGTCTTATAGAAATTGTGTATCAATGCCGTAAGCAGAAGGAATACGGTGTTCTCTGACATGAACGACTTGGGGAGCCTGTTCCAGCCGAATCCGTTGTTCATATCATCGAATATACGCTCTTTGCCCCCACGCTTGTTGTAAAATTCGACGATGTCTCTTGTTGATGAGTCATAATCGTTGGTAAGAATGCATCTGTAGGTGTATTCACCTTCCCACAAGTCAAGCTCTCCATCCATGCGCTTTTGTCTCTGAATGACAAGACGATAGCACTTGCCTTCCCATTTCTCAACAAGAATGGAATTGAGTTCAAACTGGATGCCGTTGATTTCCTCCGTCTTCCATCCCCTCAGTGAAAACAAGTCATCGTAGAGCGAACTGCATCTGTTGGCGCGGATGTAGAAGTGCGTGCAATGCTTCTCTATCTCACTGACAATTTCCTTCGAGCACGAACCACAGTCGGCTCTGAAGCGATTCACACGGATGCTGTTGGCTTCCAGTAGGGCAAAGA